>JACRHF010000073.1 GCA_016217665.1 Nitrospirota bacterium
GGTGAAAAAAGTGGTCTTTGATTTTTGTTTCACAAACCGTACTAAAAGGACGTTTTGTGAAACGAACAAATTATAGCTTATAACCCTTGAAAATTCTATATGTGATGGACAAAAATAGTTCATGTTCACGCATTATTGAGGTTTAAGCAATATGATTTTCTATTACGCTGGATGTCCGTATTATGGATGGTCCGATATACAAGGCCGTCATCGGGTGTGAAATTGGGAGCATACAGCCCATGCCGATTGAGGCAGACCTCAAGATTATCTATGTGCATGATCCGATAGATCGGCGTGGGAGTCGGAACAAGCATCAGGTAGTTTCCCCTCGCACATCGATTTTCCCTGTTACTGCCGCCGAGATAAGGGCGGTGCGGTATTCTCGGAGCAGGTCAAAGGAGTTCCTCACCTTTATAATAAGTGCATCCATCCGTGATTTCTTTCTGTCAGGCAAACCATAATGATTATGCAAACCGCACCCCAAGTGTCCTTAACATTTCAAAAGTGTCGATAAATTGCACATTGAATGTTTGGCAAACATTCGGAATTGGAATCTTTCTCCTTATATTAGGATCTAATAATTCATGGGTTACGAGGATGCAACTTTTCACTTTGGCGTAAGCTACCAACCAGCCATCGGCGATAGTGGCAAAATTAGACTTGGCTGCGTCCGAAAACTGGCTCTGGCCATTCACCCAAATCATGATCTCACTGAAAGATTGGAAAATATCGGTTTCATCAGTTGAGGCAAATGCATGACCGAAATGGGCCTTTACCCATTCCGATAGAACATCATTTCCTCGCTCCAGTTCCTGCTTGACGCGGTCAATACTCTGTACCCGCCCATTTTCAGCATGGGCAACCAAGCTGTCCCAGAATTTGGGAGCAAGGTCGAATGCATAGTAACGTCGCGCCGCTTGGATAAACACATTTGCATCAAGAATAAATACATCGGGCATTACTGAGGTCTCCCGATCCTTAAAGAGGCCGCGTATCGATCGAAAGTCTTTCCGTACAGTCCCGTCAACTGGTAGGCTTCGGAATAAAGCAGGTTGCCTTCACCGGCTGCCCGAACCACGGCAGAGGCGAATCGCCGCCCTACTCGCAAATTCTGACTAGCGAAAAAGTCCCCTCCTTTTGGTCGGCGGGCGGCTGCGCGGCGTTCGTCTTGTTGATAACCACGATAGAAATCCAGGAACATATTTTTTTGAATCAAGCCAATGTCCAGTGTCCTGCGTGCGGCCACCAGCACACTTACTTTGAATTGGCGGGCGATTGTCTGAAAACAATTCGGATCGTCTTGAATAGAAGGCCAGACCTCGCGCAACCTGCGTTCCGGAACGAGAAACTCTGCCGCCACCCGATTGCACACTTGTTCTATCGGATCATCTGCCGGCTGCATTTCACGCAGGTCAAAAGCGGCGCTACTGCCCAAAAACACATGGGCCAGTTCATGAGCGAGTGTGAACATCTGCGCGGCCTTGCCGTCAGAACCATTGACAAACACGAGAGGTGCGTACTCGTCCACAAGAACAAAACCGCGAAATTCGCCAGGATCAAGCTTACGGTGAGTATTATTATCGACGATCCCATTGAATACAACCAGAATTCCGGCATCTTCTATGGCCTCACGGAGCGCGCGTAATGCGCCTGTCCAAGTCGGCTGTTGGGCCGCCCATTCCTCATCAAAGCGTAACAATCGCCGCAGCCGGTTTACTATAGCTGTGGGTTGCTCTTCAGGTTGTGCAGACCGTACGTAAGGCAGTGGTTCCTGACCTTGGTCTATCAGGAATTCGCGCATCCAAGACTGCCGCCGCTGCATCATCTGAACAGTATCAAGAAGATTGGGACTTGGCCTGTCCGGGGTCCCACCACCAAGCGTTCGGAAGTGAGGAATTGGCAAGCGTTCCTCTGGCGGTTCAGGAAGGAAGAAAAACCCAAGCGGTGTCAGAGTGGATTTTGCCAGGGATTCTAATTGTCGAAACGTGGGCTGACTTTCGCCAGTAACCCACTGTTGTATTTTCGGAAATTTTTTCTGCAGATCATCGGGGGTCAGTCCGGCACGGTTTACCGCCCAGCGCAAAACACCTTCCCTAACGGCTACTCTGCTAATGGCCACTCTGCTCATGCGGCTATCTCTTTCCGCACGTCTATCTTTCCAGTCACTGCCGCTGAAATAAGAGCTGTGCGGTATTCGCGGAGTTTATCAATGGACTGTTCAATTCGCTGTTGGAGTACCATGTATTTTCCAGTTTCTCTCTCGATGGCATTTACAATATTACGCTGTTCGAGGAGCGGCGGACAAGGTAAGCGTATTTCAAAAAACTCCTCTGGATATAAACGTAGCCGCGATGTCCACACACCTTTTGAGTGGCGGATAACTTCAGAAACAAATCGACTGGTACGAAAAAGGTAATCATAGAATAGAGGCTCATAGTCACTGGTTCTAAGCCTATACACGTTATATGAGGGACTAACTATTCCCGGTTCGAAGGCAATGCCCACCGCACCCATCCAAGCCCACATTGTGTTTATCACTAAATCTCTCGATTCACATCTCTTGTAGCCTTCCAAAGATTCAGCCAAAAACATAGTTACATTTTTCTCAGATCTTCGCGTTACACCGGTTATGTGGGAAACCGTAAGGAGTTCCTCCTCCCCCGACGTAGAGCGCTCATTTATTTCTTTAAATAAGACCTTAGCCTTATTAATTCTCCAGTGTTCCGGTATGTCCCCCAGCCACTCAACACCGGAGTCTTTCATTTTTACATTCGGGTCAAGGCCCTTAGTAACGGCGTGGCTGACAAGGGCAGTGCGCTTTTCCTGCAAAAGCTCAATCTGTTTTTGTTTCTTTTCTATGAGAGCATCAATCCGCGCTGACTCACGGTCGAGAAAGGCCACGATGGCGCGTTGCTCTAATAGGGGAGGAAGCACAACGCGTAAGTTGACAAAATCGGTGGCATTGATAGCTGGATAACTCACACCAACAGAACGTGCAACAACGGAATCCACGAAATACGGAGCGCGCAGGGCATAAGAGGCGAACGAACTGTCTAAACCCTTTTTGGGGCGGATAACCGCAAAACCGGTGGATATGGTCAAGTTGACTTCGGGCTCAGCAATCGGAGCGATTGCCCGCAGATAGGTGCGAACGGTGGAGATAATCACATCGCCATTACGAACTTGCCGCCTGGCTCTCGAAGGCGCATTTTCGAATCGCATCGGTTCCTTTTTTTGAATTCCAGATATGGAGTCCACGCTACTAATGTCAACATACAGCATCTCGAAATCGGGGTCGGTGTTTTCGCTTAAAACATCGTCATTGTAGGAAGACACATATTTCAGACGACGTGTCTCCCAATGTTCAGGTATCTCACCCATCCACTTGATGCCAGAGTCCTTGTATCTCGGATATGCTCGCCAATTCACCCTATAACCTCAGTCAACATCACGTCGGTTTAGTATCATCGGTTATGCACAAAGGGTATAAGCAAATAAACTAATAAATAGTAATAACCACCCACATGTAAAAAATTGGGGCACTCTAAGCATAAGAGAATGAGTCCGCCACTTGCCGAGTCGAGTTAGGAGGTACCAGTCCTGTATTAACGTTTGTTCATTAATGGTTTTTTCAAATAATGTGAGCACTCGTTCCCCATCTATCCTTAAGGTATCCTCCGTGCGTTCTGCTTGCTTAGCACGGTAGTACTGGTACAACTGCTCCCGTTTCTGTATGAGGCCCCAGATCAATGATACAAAAAATCCAATGAAAGGGATTGCAAATGTTATTATAAGCGTAAAAAGATTTTTCTCTTTAAATGCATCACTATTAATAATAGTAGCAAGGGCGGCTATAAGAACACCATTTGTTACTATGAAGTAGTTAAATGCCTGGCGGGCCATATTATCCATGTGGCGATGCATTTCTACCGCCATTTTCCATTGTTCTAACAGCAAATCATTTTTGTCCATTAGATTACTTCCTTAAGACTAGAAAATCTGCATTACCCCAATCTTTGTAGCTTGCCACACCAATAATGATAGCCGTCCTTGTGTTTTTTCATTGTCTCGACACCGTAGAGACAATCTCAATCCCATAATGGATTGACTTTATCGGTTTCCTGCTCATTCTGTCACCTTCGAAAGCATCTCGGCAATTTTCTTCTCGATCTGCTTAAGGTCAGCTTCTATCTGCCCAAGCGGGCGAGGCGGGGTGTATTTGTAAAAATAGCGGTTAAAGTTTACCTCATAGCCAATCTTCGTCTTCGACTCATCCATCCAGGCATCCGGCACATGGGGGAGGACCTCCCGCTTTATGTACTCGCCCACATCCTCTTTCAGAGGCACGTTTTCATAATCCCGGAGTTCAGGATCGGGTTCTGGTTTGCCATTTGAGTCAGTGCAAATGTCTGCCGTCTCATCGCGCCCTGAAAGGGCCGTAAGAATTGCCTTGAAAAGCACGGCAGGAACTTTAACGCCGGATTCCTTAAAAGCTTCCTTCAACATTTTCACAAACTCCTCGCGATTCTTCACCACTCCCTTTACCGCAACCCCCTCGAGTGCGGAGATGATTGCATTTTGAAGTCCCATCCCTTCGGCTATTTCAGCCTGTGCGGCCTTCGTATCTTTGCGCTTTCTGCTTGTGGCAAGATTGGAAAAAGCCGTAGCCTCTTTCAACCGGGCAAGGCCTTCGTTGTTCTCGGCAAAGTTCAACCTTAAGGGACGTTCAACCGTGATGCGCCGGTAACCGAGATCGGAGTAGTCGAAGATGCGGACATGTTCATTTTCCTTGAACTCTCCATACAGACGGTCTGCCTTATCGAGTTTGGCGATGTGTTCTCCAAAACCGAAATGCTCGATAATTTTCCGGGCCTGGGTAGAAAAGCCCTTGATGTAGTGGGTCAGGTTCGAAGCGATGTTGTTAGGGTCGCCCTTGAGCTTCTCAAGAGTGATGAAACGGCTGGTGTTGTAGAAGGGAACTCCTGAGACCCGACACAGGATTGGCTCGATATTTTTTAACTTACCCCCCTGGAGGCTCTTCAACCTTCCGAGCACCTTTTCTTTAGTCGGTTCCAGCACACAGTCAAGCCGCCTGAGGACGGTCATGGGCAGCATAACGTCTTTATATTGGTTGGGGCGGTAGGGTCCGCGCAACAGGTCCGCCACAGACCATATAAAGCTGACCTTCTCATTAAAGTTATCCACTCTTCTTACCCCTGATATTATAAAGGTCTTACGCTCCCCCTCACTGTTGCGGGTATTCTACCTGAGTCCCCCTGTAGAATCAATCAGTGATACGTCATGTCACATTATTAGATTTTTCTGTCAAGAGAGATTTTGTATGTAGGGGATAGAAGGAGTTGTACAACGTGCGTTTGGTAAATTCAATTGCGAAAAAGAAGCTCTTCAACTATGGCGAGGTTTCGTTCCACGGCCCCTCTGTTCCTTACAATGATCTGGTAGCCCTTCTCGCCCATCTCCCTCTGCCGCCCGGTGTCAGGGACAAGCCCTTTCAGTGCCCTTGAAAGTTCCTCTCCGCCTTTAACCCGTATTCCGGCCCCGCATCTCAGGATCTCCTCTGTGATCTCACGGAAATTGAACATGTGCTCTCCGAATATCACGGGCTTTCTGTAGTAGAGCGCCTCAAGGGGGTTCTGCCCGCCGTGCGGGATGAAGCTGCCGCCGATGATCACGACAGTGGCCATGCTGTAGAGGGTGGCAAGCTCGCCGATGGTGTCAACCATGATGACAGGAGGTGAATGGTGAACGGTAGATGCTGACTGGTTTTGTTGTGCGAGTTGGGTCCTTCTTATGGTTTCAAAACCAGAGGCCCTGACCAGGCTCTCAATCTCCCCTGTCCTCTCTATGTGCCTCGGGGCTATGATAAGCCTGATTTTTCCACCCGAAAGGCCTCGATCAAATCCCCCCTGCCCCCCCTTTTCTAAAGGGGGGAAAACCCTTTCGTTCCGGCATTTATTATACGCTTCGAGGATGATCTCATCCTCACCCCTGTGGGTGCTCCCGGCGATGATGACCCTGTCACCCTCCTCTATCCCGAACAACTCCCTCTTCTCTGTCAAGACCTGTTTATCGATATCAATAAACCCCTGGTCGTATTTCATATTCCCTGTAACCTGAATGGCCTTCTCCGGCGCTCCTATGGCCCTGATCCTCTGGGCATCTTCTTCGCTCTGCATGCAGAAGAGGTCTACATAGGCAAGGACCTTCTTCATCAAAGGCCGGATGCGGCTGTAGCCTCTGAAGGTATGGGGGGAGATCCTCCCGTTGATAATAAGGGTCCTGGCCCCTGAGAGCTTGACCTGGCGCAGGAAGTTCGGCCATAGCTCTGTCTCAACAGAGATGAAGAGATCGGGCCTGATCCTCTGTAAAAATCTCCTGACTGACCAGGGGAGGTCAAAAGGGAAGTAGACGATCTGGTCAACCTCAGGAAGCCGCTTGCAGGCCACCTCCCGGCCGGTCGGGGTAACGGTGGAGAGGACAAGCCTCGTCTCCGGATGTCTTTTTTTAAGCTCTTTGATAAACGGAATGGCAGCGACCACCTCGCCAACTGAGACAGCGTGAATATGTATACCCCCCTTTTTCAAAGGGGGGATGGGGGGATTGGGCAATCCTATTCCAAGCTTTTCGAAAAACCCCTTCCGGTGCTTCTCCTTTGTGAGGACCTTATAGATCCAGAAAGGGGATGCAAGGATCAAGAGGGCTAAGAGTAAAAAATTGTAGAGAAGATACATGGAATCCTTACAAAATGGCGGGACAAAGATGTCCCGCCTATCGTTTCCCTGGATTGGCCACCCACTGCACCTGCCTATTGTTCCTTGCGACCGTTGAAGTAATCGTCTGCCCTTTTCGTTATTTCATTCAGTCTCTGCTCGAGCTCAAGCCTCTTTTCTTCTAATTGGTCCTCTGTCAAATCCCTCCGGACATAAACAGGGTCTCCAAATATCACGGCCACCCGGCTGAAGGGCCATGGGATCATAAACCGGTCCCAGCTCTTCAGGAAGACCGCCCTTTCTGCGCCATAGGTAATCGGCAGGATGGGGACGCCGGTGAGCATTGCAAGATGGATCACCCCTTCCTGAACCTTCAATGCCGGTCCCCGTGAGCCATCTGCAATAATGGCGGCAGAGTTTCCCTTTTTAACAATCCTTATAAGCCCCCGGAAGGCCCGGGTCCCTCCTTTGAAGGAAGACCCCCGGATGACACTTAAACCGGATAGCCTCAGGATGTTCGCAATGATCTCACCGTCACTGCTGGGGCTCACAAGACAATGGATCCTCCCCTGCCCGCGATAGAAGTACGGCCAGTAAAAGAGTCTTCCATGCCATAGGGCATAAATAGGCGGTATCCCCTGAGCAAAGAGAGACTGTTCAATCTCTCCCCCCTTGAGCCGTTTTCTGTAAGTCATGCCGAGGAGGAATATCGTGGCCATGCCTACGGGTGGGAGGATATATTTGTAGGTGAAATTTTTTATCAGCGTCATCCGAAAATCCCCGATCAAATCCCCCCTTCCCCCCTTTTTCTAAAGGGGGGGAAGCGATAGTCGGGGATCAAGGCTTTCCAGCAGACGGCAAAGCTTACTGAGGGCGCGGGCGCGATGGCTTATCCTGTTCTTGACTTCGCTGCCTAACTCCGCAAAGGTCTTCCCGTATTCCGGCGCGATAAACAGAGGGTCATAGCCAAACCCGGCCGTCCCCCGCTCTTCCATTGCAACCATACCGCGGCATTCCCCGTCCACAAGGCTCACCTCCCCGTCCGGGGTTGCGAGGGCCATCACGCAGACAAACCTGGCTCCCCTCTTCTCAGGAGGGATGTCACGGAGCAGTTCCAGGAGCTTTTTGATATTGGCGGAATCAGAGGCCCCTTCCCCTGCAAACCGGGCAGAATAGACACCGGGCGCCCCGCCAAGCGCCTCCACCTCAAGACCAGAGTCATCCGCAACGGCAATCTGGCCGGTAAGCTGTGCAACGGTCAATGCCTTTTCCCTGGCATTCTCTGAGAATGTGGCCCCGTCTTCTACGATCTCAGGGACCTGGGGATAATCCCTGAGAGAGCGTATCTCAATACCGCCCCTGATCTCCTGTCCTTTCAGGAGAGATCTGATCTCCTCTATCTTGCCCTGATTCCTGGTGGCAAGAACTATTTTTTTCAGCATAAGAGGGTTCCAGGGTTCGAGGGGTCAAGGGGTCAAGTGTTGAACCCTCTCTATATTTCCCCTACCAGTTTCCTCTGTATATCAACGATCTCTTCTATCCCATGCCTGGCCAGCGTAATCAGCCCTTCCATCTGTGCCTTGGAGAATGGCGATCCTTCGGCAGTGCCCTGGATCTCTACAAACCTCCCCTTTCCGGTCATCACAATATTCATATCCACCTCTGCCGTAGAATCCTCTGCATAGTTTAAATCGATCACGGGTTCTTCATTCACAATCCCGACGCTGACGGCGGCAAGGTAATCCCTGACAGGAATCTCAGCAATCATCCCGTTCTTGAGCGCAAACTTCATGGCATCTGCCAGCGCAATAAAAGAGCCTGTAATGGATGCCGTCCGCGTCCCGCCGTCCGCCTGTATGACATCGCAGTCTATCCAGACCGTCCTTTCACCCAACAGCTCCAGGTCCACAACCGAGCGGAGCGCCCTGCCAATGAGACGCTGGATCTCATGCGTCCTGCCGCCGATCTTTCCCCTTGCCGACTCCCTGACGATCCTTGAATGGGCAGACCGGGGGAGCATGGCATACTCCGCAGTAACCCACCCCTTATTCTTATCCTTAAGATGGGGGGGGACCTTTTCCTCTATCGTGGCCGTACAGATGACCTTGGTATCTCCCACCTCGATTAAGACCGACCCCTCTGCATACTTGATGTAGTTCCTGTGTATCTTTACATGCCTTAACTCATCATTCTTTCTTCCATCGCTTCTTGTCATCTCTTCACCCCAAATCTATCCTTTCTACTGTTGATATCTTCTCCCCAAGAAATCTGCTCCCCTGTTCTTCAAAACGGAGGGGAACGTCTGTCACAAAAAATCTTCTTGCGGCGGCCACTGCCGGCAGATTCCCCTCTCTCTCCGGCGCAATCAGACCGAGCTGTGTCAGCATCGCTTTCACCTCTAAGGCCGTCTCCTCTGCCGAGTCTATCAGCGTCACCCCGCTCCCCATGACCTGCTGTATTGTCTTTTTTAACAAAGGGTAATGGGTGCATCCCAACACCAGCGTGTCTATCCCCTCCTTTTTTAAGGGGGTCAGGTACCTCTCGACAATAGACAGGGTAATGTCGTCCTGGATCCATCCCTCTTCTACCAACGGGACAAACAGGGGGCAGGCCTGGCCTATCGTATCAATGTCTGCACGGATGGCCTTGATCTCCCTGGTATAGGCGCTGCTTCTGACCGTCGTTTCCGTTCCTATGATCCCCACCTTCCCATTCTTCGTCACCTTCACAGCAGCCCGCGCCCCTGCCTCTATCACCCCGACGAGGGGGAGGGAAAATTCTTTCCGCAGGGCAGAAAGACTGACTGCGGAGGCCGTATTGCAGGCGACCACTAAAAGTTTTATGTTGAACTGTAAGAGGAACCGGGTGTTCTGGATCGAATATTTGGTGACCGTCTCCTCAGACTTTGTCCCATACGGGAGATGTGCCGTATCCCCGAGGTATAAGGTGTCCTCCCCCGGCAAGATCCTGATGATCTCTTTGAGGACCGTGAGCCCGCCAATGCCGGAGTCAAATATGCCGATAGGCCTTTTAGCATTCGTCATAGAGAAGCTAATGCTATGCTAAATAGGAAGATGAGTCAACCCCTCCCTTCAGAGTGTGTCATTTATTTATCTTCTTGACTTACTTGATGAGGGTATGCTAATATTTTTTTTAGAATTTTGGAAGTTTTTGATTTTTTAAAGGCCACAAAGACTTTTCGACTTTGTGGCTTTTTTTATTTGTTGAGACCTTCTGAGATTCGAGTTTACAGAAAAGGAGGTAACAGGAAATGGCTAATGGAACAGTAAAGTGGTTTAATGATTCAAAAGGCTTTGGCTTTATTACAAGCGAAGACGGTAGTGATGTATTTGTCCATCATACTTCCATCCAGGGCGAAGGCTTTAAGAGCCTTGCCGAGGGTGACTCAGTAAAATTTGATACTGAAGCGGGACCGAAAGGCCCCAAGGCAATCAATGTAACAAAGCTGTAATTGAATGATAAAAGCCCCCCCTTGCTTCTACACGCGGGGGGCTTTTTGCTTTTTGAGGTAAAAGAAGTTCGTTACAAAGGAGAAAATAAAAATGGATAATGTTATGAGTGAAATTACAATGAGGGAGAAGAAAAGAATCGTACTGGTTGCACACGACAACATGAAGAAGGAATTGCTTGAATGGGCGCTATTCAATAAAGACAGTCTCTCAAAGCACGAGTTATTCGCAACAGGCAGTACCGGAAAGATAATGGTAAGGGCATTAGAACTGCCCGTTAATTGCTTTAAAAGTGGTCCTCTCGGTGGTGACCAGCAGATCGGTGCGAAAATAGCAGAAGGCGACATTGATATGGTGATTTTTTTCTGGGACCCTCTTGAACCGCATCCTCATGATGTTGACGTCAAAGCACTGCTCAGGATCGCCGCTGTTTACAACATTCCTATTGCCTGTAACAGGGCATCTGCTGATTTCATTATTTCATCACCTCTTATGAGCGATGTATACGAACGAATCGTTGTTGACTATGAGATTACACAAAGCACAAGGAATGCCATGTTTGCACAGGATGATGAATTACAGAATGATAAACAGCCCGCTGACACCCTGCAACAGGAATAACCCTCCCGTCACGTTTCCAACTCTTCCAACCTCAGCTTGCATAGACCTTGCGCTTATCCCTTTTTACTCGTAATATGTCATAAAGGATGAAAACAGGAACGAATCATGGCTGCTGATAAGAAAAACCCGATAGCAGGTATTACCGGTACATATTGGAGGTTGATTGCGGTTTTTTTTATCCTTGCAGTATTATTATATGTATGGAATGGCTTTTTCAGCACCGGCGCCCCTGAGAAATATACGATAAATTACAGTCAATTCATGGTGCAATTGAACAACGGCAACATCAAATCCGTTTCAATAAAAAAGCTACTGGTAATCGGTGAATTAACTAACGAGGTGAGCATACAATCCCAGGGAGAAAAGAAACCCGCACAAGTGAAATACTTCCAGACCTTTCTGCCCCCTTTCCAGGGGGAAGGACTCCTTTCTCAACTGAGGGAAAAGAATGTGCTTATCACCATCGAGCCGGATGATCAAGGATTTTTATGGACGATTCTGGTCGGGATACTGCCATGGGCGCTGATCATCGGTGTCTGGGTCTTCATCATGAGGAGAAGTCAGCAGATTCAGGGTGGTCCGGGAGGGCTCTTTACGTTCGGAGCAAGCAAGGCCAAACTGTATGATACTAAAAAACAGAATGTGACCTTTAAAGACGTTGCGGGGATGAACAATGTAAAAATGGAACTGAGAGAGACGATAGAGTTTCTGAAAGACCCCTCCAGATTCGCAAAGATCGGCGCTAAAGTACCAAAGGGAGTGCTTCTGGTCGGACCTCCGGGAACAGGCAAGACCCTTCTTGCGCGAGCAACAGCAGGAGAGGCTTCGGTTCCTTTTTATAGCATCAGCGCTTCTGAATTCATTGAGATGTTTGTTGGAGTCGGCGCCTCACGCGTCAGGGATATGTTCAAAAAGGCAAAGGAGTCCCAGCCAAGCATTATTTTCATAGATGAGATTGATGCTGTAGGCCGCACACGCGGTACAGGGCTTGGAGGCGGCCATGATGAAAGGGAACAGACACTGAACCAGCTTTTGAGTGAAATGGACGGATTTGATCCCCATGAAGAAGTGATAGTCATTGCCGCAACAAACAGGCCTGATGTGCTGGATCCCGCCCTTTTGAGGCCGGGAAGGTTCGACAGGCATATTGTGATAGACAGGCCGGGCTGGAAGGAACGGAAGGCGATCATTGAAATCCATGTCAGAGGTAAGGTGATGGCGGATGATGTCAACTTCGAGATTCTGGCGAGGGGGACTCCGGGTATGACCGGCGCAGACCTTGAGAATCTTACGAACGAAGCCGCACTCGTCGCCCTGCGAAAGGGCAAAGAGAAAATAGATATGCAGGACTTTGAGGAGGCTAAGGACATCATCCTTATGGGAGCGGCAAAAGAAGAGACCATAAGCGATACGGAAAAAAGGATAACAGCGTATCATGAGGCAGGACATGCCCTGACCGCATGGGAACTGCCGGGAACAGACCCTATATACAAGGTCAGTATCATCCCGCGCGGCATGGCGATGGGTGCAACGCAGCTCCTTCCCGAGGAAGACAGACATTATTATCCCCGAACTTACCTCATGAACAGATTGAGTGTATCCCTCGCCGGAAGGGTCGCAGAAAAGATAGTTTTTAACGACATCAGCAGCGGCGCACAGAACGACCTGAAGGAAGCAACTTCGCTGGCCGAGAAGATGGTGGCGCAGTGGGGAATGAGCGACAGGGTCGGCCCGATAAATCTCGGCCGTGGAGAAGAACATCCGTTCCTGGGCAGGGAGCTATCTCTACCAAAACGCTATAGCGAGGAGATGGCCTGGCTCATGGACCAGGAGATTCAGAAACTGATCATTGATGCGGAATCAAAAGCGACTGAAATATTGACCGGAAAAAGACATGCCCTTGACGCCCTTGCAGAGGCCCTGATGAAGGAAGAGATGCTTGAAAGGGCCGATGTGGAGCGGATAATACAGGCATCCTGATCCTGATCTTTGCATCAGGGCTGTCATTTTTCCTGCACGACACTGATCTTCCCCCGATATTGCGAACACATTGAAGGGTTACCTTTGAATCAGGAAATAGAGCTCCCCTCTCTCCTTCATCGAACCTGCCGCAATCCCGGACTCAGGCCCGCCGCCCCAGAATATGTCTACCCTGCCCGGCCCTTTGATGCCCCCCCCTTCATCCTGATTCAAGACAAACCTCTTGATCTCCCTCCAGCCTGTAATGGCACCGGAGGGGTCAACGACCGGGACTGTGGTCTTGATAAAAGACACCCCCCCTCTCGGGAACAGGGCCGGGTCTGTGGCAATCGAATGCCCTGGTGTCAGGGGAACCTGGAGACTCCCTTTCGCCTGACTGTTATCGATCTTAAAAAAGATGTAGCGGGGATTTTTGTCCAGGATCGCATCCACCTGGTCCGGATGACTCCGGAGATACCTCTTGATCCCGGGAAGGCTCCCCTCCTCCGGCCTGATAGTCCCATGATCAATCAGAGACTTGCCAATGCTCACATAAGAATGACCATTATTGCCTGCGTAATGCACCCCCATCTTAGACCCATCCGGCAGTCTTATCATGCCGCTCCCCTGGATATGGAGAAAATAGGCCTCTACCGGGTCAGCAAGCCACGCAATCTCAAACCCCTTTTTCCCTAAGACCCCCTTCCCGTCAATCTCCTTTCGGGTATAGTAGGGTTGATCCTGTTTAAGATCATCAGGAGGGCGATAAAGGGGATAGCGGTATTCCTCTGTGGGGAAGAGACTCCCCTCGACCTCAGGGATGTAATAGCCGGTGAAGACCACGGTCCCTTTCCCATCCACACCGGACGCCTTGTACCATTCAAACAAGGTACCCATGATAAATTCCAGCATCTCCCTGGATTCCACGGTATCCATAATCCACAGGAGGGTCTTGTGCGTCCGGAGCACCTCTTCCACGCGGACGATCCTCCCACCATAGTTAAACCTTGTATCTGTATCAAGCTGTTCCAGATACGAAAGATTGCTCTGGATCGCCTCCCGGAGGGACTTGCGGTCTATATCACCATACCCATGGGGAGGACTCACTGATGTGAGGGTATAACTCCTTCCTGCAACAGGCGGGTTGGCCTGTGTAACAGCGCAACTCGTCGTCATTAAGATCAGGAATAATAAGACAGATAATCTGCGCATACGGAAGATGCCTCCTAAAATTCTGCCTTGAGCCAGACCCCAAGAGTCTGGTCACCTGCTGCAGGAACAATGGTTACTCTGGTGCGAGACCCCTGGTGATACCTGACAATACTCTTTCCCACCAGAGTGCCTATGATGGCGCCTGCAAGGACATCGGAGGGGAAGTGGGCCCCCTGTTCAACCCGGGCAAGACCAACCAGCGTGGCGATGCCATAGGAGGTCAGATCAACCCAGCGCTCATCATAATATTCTGCAATCACAGAGGCAAGGGAAAATGCCTGTGTGGTATGGCCCGAGGGGAACGAGTGGTCCCCCCCAAAGGGCCTGAAGTGATAGGCCTCGCCTGTTTCACCAGGGCGTCTCCGGCCCACGATGACCTTCATCGTGGTCGTAATGACCCCTGCGCCTACAAGGCTTGAGGCAAAGGCATCCATGGCGACCCTCCTGGCCCTGTCATTCTCAAACAGAGAACCTGCCGCATAAAAGACCCCCATGATCCCAAAGGAGGGATAAGAGCCAAAGGATTCAACAACCTTAGCCATATCATCTACAGACGCTGTCCTGTTCCTCTGGACCTCTTCATAAACCGGTTTATCCACCAGCATGACGGCCCCGATTCCGGCCACAGCAAGTGAAAAATCCACCCACTCTGCCTCTCCCCAGCGTACGGGGGCAGTCAGCACCTGTCTGGCATCCAGGACGAGGCTGCGGGCATAGTCTCTGGAAAAGGCAGAGGGCGGCCCCTCGGCTATAACCATCGGGGGACTAATAACATGACACAGCAAAAGGGAAAGGAACATTATAAGAAATAGAAGGGGTGTCCTTATCTTTTGCACGGCCAAATCTAACATAAGTCATTACAAAAAAAAAGGAGTCATTGACACACAGACTCATTTTAAGTGAAACTTAGATCATGTCTAAGGACACATCAGATTCGAGGAGCCTCTCTTATGCAATAAAGGACGGGGTCTATTTTTCGATCATGGGGGGGATTGGAGAGGGGTATATCAGCCCCTTTGCCATCTACCTGAAGGCGACAAACTATCAGATAGGGCTCCTGGCATCTATCCCTCCCCTCTTAGGCGCCTTTGTCCAGTTCCTGTCTGTCAGTATCCTTAACCGTATCAAAGACCGGAGGGCTCTTATCATCACGGGTGTAATTGCCCAGGCCCTTACCTGGATCCCTATCCTCCTGCTTCCCCTCATCTTCAGACCCTATGCAGTACCTCTCCTCATCATCGGGATCACCGCATACTTCTGCTTTGGAAACCTCGCCACCCCACCCTGGAACAGCCTGATGGGTGACATCGTACCTGAAAAAACCCGGAGCACCTATTTTGGGCACCGCAACCGGATAATGAGCATCTTTTCTCTTGGCGCACTGACTCTAGCGGGCCTGATCCTTCATGCGACAGAAAAGACCGGCTGGCTCTGGATCGGGTTCTCTCTTCTCTTCACTATAGCCCTCATATCAAGACTCCTGTCCGCTTATTGTCTTTCCAGGATGGACAATCCTGCTTATGTTGTCCATGAGAAAGACAATTTCAGCCTATGGCAATTCTTTGCAGATTTCAGACACTCAAGCTTCGTGAAGTTCGTTGTTTATACCGGTTTGATTCACCTTTCTGTGATGCTGGCGGGTCCCTTCTTCGCTGTCTACATGCTGAGAGACCTTCACTTCTCTTATCTCCAATTCATGTCGGTCTCTGCCATCGCCGTGTTGGTCCAATATTTTACACTCCACAACTGGGGGAAATTCGGAGACAAGTTTGGGAACAGGAAGGCGCTTGTCATCGCAGGATTTACCCTTCCTGTCGTACCGGTGCTCTGGCTGTTCTCCACAAATTTTTATTTTATCCTGGTGATTCAGATGTTAGCCGGTTTTGCCTGGGCAGGTTTTAGCTTAAGCATGGGGAATTTCATATACGACGCCATCCCCTCACCCCAGCGCGCAAAGTGCGTGGCTATATTCAATGTTGTGAATGCAATCGGAATATTTTCCGGGGCAGCAATAGGTG
The DNA here is from genome assembly GCA_016217665.1 of Nitrospirota bacterium. Lineage (GTDB taxonomy): Bacteria > Nitrospirota > 9FT-COMBO-42-15 > HDB-SIOI813 > HDB-SIOI813 > JACRHF01. Next base: position 16,012 of record JACRHF010000073.1, read on the forward strand.
GCTGGCTAACAAGATATCTCCCTTTATCACTTTCTATATCTGAACTTACGGTTTCGATGGTTTCAAATCTTCAATGGCTCTTCCTGATCTCCGGCGTTCTGAGACTTTTTATGTCTCTCCTCTTTCTGCCGGCCATCAGGGAGATGCGGGAGGTAGAACCTCTGACTCTAAGGGATCTGATTTTCAGGGTCTCTTCCATACGGCCTTTCTCAGGCCTCCGGTTTGACCTCTTTACAGGGAACAACAAAGACAAAAAAGACTCTAAACCTTAAACCTTCCTGAGGACTATTTTATCGCCAGGATATTCGACTAACACGGTATCATCCGATATCTTCTCTGTTTTTATGCTCCCCTCCACCCTGACTCTACCCCAATCCTGCTGATATCTGTCTGCAATCTTTTTAAGTGTCCTGTTGGCATTGTCCAGGATCTCGATCACTGAGTTAAGGGCATACTGCAACTCTGTGGTCGCAGACTTCCAATCCTTCTTTGCCATAAAATAGTTGAATTTTGCAAGGTGAAGGTCCATTGCGATCTTACAGGCCTGTGGGTCCCGCATCTTCGAATCATCTTCCATGGTGTTCTCCTCGTGGTTTATTGATGACCGACTTTTCTCTCTTATATAGCCATAAGTAAGTTGCAAAAACTATGCAACCAGAAAAAGAGTGGAGGGATGAGGGTGAAAGACCTCTCTAACCTATTTAGTTTTATGAGGAAAATCTCTAATTGAATGGTCTGCAGAAATATCAGGAGATATCAACAGATGTGGAATGTTATTGATTCATTATTATACACATCGATAATTCGTAGCCTTTTTATACAGCAGAGAGCCCTTTGTAGATTCCCTACGTATCAGGTTGGACATTATCCGGGGAGGAGGTAACAGGCCTAATTTCGTCTTCATCAAAAAGATGCCGGCCAGGGACAAGGATAGAGTCTCCCGGGACAATCGTATATCTGCTACCCAACTTATTGATCTGCTTGATAAGCATTGCGGTTGTGTCATACCGTCTGGCAAGTTGATAAACAGTATCCCCACGTTTGACCTTATATTCCCGATACACAATCCTCTCTGCTGGCAGGAGCCTTCCGAAATTTTCCAGCAGGACACTCCCCGCACCCTCCGGCAGGGAGAGTGTATGGTACGGCTCTCCAAAGGGGATGATATGTCCCTTGATCCAGGGATTAAGTTCGCGCAGTGACGGGTAACTGATGTTGGCCATCTTGGCGATGGAATGGAGGTCCATACCCCCGGGGACCTCAATGAGGTCGTATTTGATGGCCGGCTCTTCCGGGAGGCTAAATCCAAAGACATCGGGATTTTTTGCTATAATCAGCGCTGCCATAAACTTGGGGACATAATTCCTGGTCTCCGCCTTAAGCGCCCTGCTCTGTCCCATCTCCCAGAATGTAGAAGCCCCTGTAGCCATAAGCGCCCGTCTCACCTTGCCGCTTCCTGCATTATAGGATGCCAGGGCGAGCGGCCATGTTCCAAATTCATTGTAGAGATCCTTGAGGTGCCTTGCGGCCGCCCGTGTAGACTTGATGGGATCTTTCCTCTCATCAACCCATTTATCAACCTTGAGTCCGTACATTGCCCCTGTAGAGGCCATAAACTGCCATAGGCCCAGGGCCCTTTTAGGAGATCTCGCATTGACATCAAACCCGCTCTCTATCAGAGGGAGCAGCGCAAGATCCTCAGGCAACCCCTCTTCCCGGAGGATCCCCTTTATATGATAAAGATAGGGACCGGATTGATCCAGCCATTGCTGAAAGGTATCCCGGCCTTCCGTAGCAAAGTATCCTACATAAGAGGCAACCTTTCTTGTGACGTAGACAGGGGTATTATTAAAATCCTCCGTATCGATTAGCTTCAGATTGGGCAGATTGGCAACAAAAGAGTCTTCAATGGCATTGAGGTAGGGATCGATGGGAATACTACCCTCTTGAGCCTGCACCAGACTGACCTTCAGCAAGGCAATAAGTATTATGATAATAGCTCTTTTCACAACGGCGCCATTATAAGGAAGAACGGATTGCGATTGCAAGGAAAAATTTCCTGCCTTCCCCGGTGGTATAAAAATTGCTACCCTTGGAAGGCATGGGAATAGAGTGTGATAAATACTATTTTGATGTTGTATATGGGCCCACGTTCATTGACCGCAGGAAAAGGACCCCTACAAACAGGCTAAGGCGGTTTTTGAACAACTATTGGCTTATCCCGGTCTTCACACTCTGCTTAGAGCTCTTTGCAATCACCCTTCCGCCCACAGACTCCCCTATAAAAAACCTCAAAGATAGAAACATCTATTTCCTCAAAGGCCCTGTTATTCTCTATAACCTGGCATCTACCGATTTCCCGTATGCGTTGATTGGACACTTTAAAGAGATTACCCTTGTTAAAAAGTATAGCTTTAATATCGATCAGGTCCCTTCTGAGGATATTGCCAGGGCCCTGGAAAACAAGGAATCTGTTAGGAAGATCTACAGGCGGGTTATTGAATCCAGGAGTTACGCCAACACAGAGCTTGGCGGTATCATCACATTAGTGAATACCCCCGAAGGACCAGAACTTCACCTGCATGAAATTCCCTCCCTCAACAAGGGCTTTTCAGAAAAGCTCCATGGCCTTGAAAACTCTTCTATAGAGGAATTTATCGCGTTTCTGCAAAAACAGGAGAGCCGGGAGACGTTGGCCAGGGTGGGGATGGATGAGTATATCACGGACAACTTGGTGAACGTGCTTTTATCACAAAAACCGGATAAAGACCGCAAGCGGATCCTGGTTAAAGATTTCATCAAGACCTATGATATACACTCTGAGTGCAAATACATCCTCTCTCCTTACGATTTTAAATCCATCCTCGGCGCATCAAATATAGAGGGGAAATATGTAGGACTATTCCACTTCCACAACAACTACATGGAGCCCCCTTCAGAGGTGGATATCGCCAATAGCTCTGCAGACAGACAGATCGTCATCACCCTGGGGGATAGGGGAATCGTCATTTATGACCTTATCAAAGGGAAGGATTTCATTTACAGGGGAGATCTGCTCTCCTGACGGACTCTATCTTGTTTTTTTGTCCCACCAATTTTTCCCTCTGATTTTTCCCTCTTGCAAAAACTCTGTTAAGTAGAATATTATAAAAGACAGGAGCCTGTTGATTCTGAGAACCTATCATAGTGACATATTCGCGATATTTGCAATGCCGAAGGTTAAGGGCCGGATAATAAAGGGGGCACTCCGCATTATAGGGGCATTCGCTGCCACCTTAGTGTTTCTCTCTGCCCCGGCATATAGTTCGGAGATAAAAGAGCACCTCCTCCCGAACGGCCTTAAGATCGTTACCTTAGAGAATCATAAATCCCCTGTTGTTACATTCCAGATCTGGTATAAGGTGGGGTCGCGGAACGAGGTTACAGGGAAGACCGGGATATCCCACCTCCTCGAACATATGATGTTTAAAGGAACCCCCTCCCATGGAAAGGGGGAGTTTTCGAGGATCGTATCCATGAACGGGGGGAACGAGAATGCCTTTACAAGCCAGGATTACACCGCATACTTTGAGATTTTTTCAAGTGACCGCCTTAATATCTCTCTCGAGTTAGAGTCAGACCGCATGGTTAATCTCCTGATAGACCCCCAGGAATTCCTCTTAGAGCGGGATGTAGTGAAAGAAGAGCGGAGGCTCCGGACAGAAGATGACCCCACCTCCTCTTTAGTAGAGGAACTCTATGCCGCTGCCTTCAAGATACACCCCTATCATGCACCCATCATAGGATGGATGAACGACCTGAGCAATCTTACCAGAGAGGACTTATACCGCCACTATAAGGAATACTACACGCCCAGCAATGCTACCATTGTCATCGTAGGCGATTTTGATACAGAAGAGGTCGTTAAAAATATAGAAAAATACTTTGGCTCCATACCCGGGGGCAGCGCCCCTCCGGAGGTAAGGATGACAGAACCGGAGCAACAGGGAGAGAAGCGATTTTATTACAAGCGGGAGGCACAACTCCCCTATGTCATCTACGGATACCAGGCCCCTAATTATAAAGATAAGGATCATTATGCCCTGGATGTATTAAGCAATATCCTCTCTGAAGGCAAGAGCTCGAGGCTATATCAGAAGATCGTCTATGAAAAGGAGCTCGCCATAGCCGCAGGCGGTGGTTTTAACGCCATACAGACAGACCCGGAGCTCTTCTATTTCTACGCACAGCTCCGTCCTGAGAGGACCACAGCAGAAGCGGAGTCCGCCTTAAACTCAGAGATTGAGAAGATAAAAAAGGAGCCTGTATCCGACAGCGAACTTCAGAAGGCAAAAAACCAGATAGAGGCCTCATTTATTATGGGACAGGATTCAAACTTCTACCAGGCAATGCTTATCGGAAGGCTTGAGACGATCGGGGCAGGGGCCAGGTATTTAGAGACCTATATTGATGAAATCAGGAAGGTAACCGCAGAGGATATCATGCGGATAGCGCAGAAGTACTTTACAGAGGATCACAGAACAGTGGGAATCCTGGTGCCCTTGTCTCCCAAAAACGAATAGACAGGAGTATGAAAATAATCCCCCTTATTCCCCCTTTAGAAAAGGGGGGGAGGGGGGATTTGATCGGAGAATTTCGGATGCAACGATGCTATATGACTTATAAACTCCTCCGAACAAGATTTGTATTGCTATTAGGACTTGTAATCTCTCTTCTCGCACTGACGTCACAAGAGATTCTCGCTTCCCCAAAGGCTGAGCCAAAGCGGGTTGTCCTCGATAACGGGATTATACTCCTTATTACCGAGACCCACGCCCTCCCTATGGTAAATATCTCCGTGGCCGTCAAGACAGGGGCCATCTATGACCCCCCGGGGAAGGGAGGAGTTGCAAGTCTTACCGCCATTTTGCTTGACGAGGGAACAAAAACCAGGACTTCAAGACAAATCGCTGAAGAGATTGACTTTATCGGGGGGAGCCTTTCCACCTCCGGCGGCATGGACTACTCCTCTGCCTCATTGGTGGTCCTCAAAAAAGACATTGCAACAGGTCTGGCCCTCCTGTCTGATATCCTGATAAATCCTGTCTTCCCTGAAGAGGAGGTCGAGAGGAAGAAAAAGGAGACCCTGGCCGCTATCCTGGCAGAGAAGGATGATCCCGGCTCAGTGGCATCCAAGGCCTTTTATAAGGCCGTGTTTGGCAGCCACCCTTACGGCGCCCCTCCAGAAGGGAACGAAGAGACAATTCCTAAAATATCGCGGGAGGATCTCGTCAGTTTTTATCAAAAATACTACACGCCTAATAATACGATCATCGCCGTAGTCGGCGACGTTGACCTTAAAGAGGCGGTCGCCCTGATAGAGGGACACTTTAAGTCCTGGGAAAAGAAAGAGGGTCAGTTTCCGGACATCTCTCCAGTTAAAAGACTGACAAAAAGGGATTCCATACTCATTGACAAAAACATCACGCAGGCCAATATTCTCTTAGGTCACACCGGTATATCCAGGGATAACCCGGATTTTTACGCCGTCTATGTAATGAACTACATCCTCGGCGGTGGAGGCTTCTCGTCACGATTAACTAAGGAGATCAGGGACAACAAAGGGCTGGCCTATGGAGTCTATAGCCGGTTCGACTTAAGTAAGCAACCCGGTGCCTTTGCCGTTTCGATTCAGACAAAGAATGAGACAGCCCGTGTCGCCATTGACAATATATTAACGGAGATAAAGAGGATCAGAGAAGAGCAGGTCGCTGATGAAGAGCTCAGGGAGGCAAAGGACTACCTTACAGGAAGTTTCCCGCTTAAACTTGATACGAATGCCAAGATCGCCAACTATGTTGTCTTCATGGAGTTCTACAACCTCGGGCTTGACTACTTCGACCAATACCTGAAACACATAGCGTCTGTAACAAAGGAGGATATCCTGCGGGTTGCGAAAAAGTATATTGACACGGAAAATTTTGTGACCGTGGCCGTAGCCCAGCAGGAGAAGGCAGGACTCAAGGAATGACAGCCTCGTAAAAAGTATGGACAGCGGACGACTTCGTAAAAAGCTCCATATGCAAGGCGCGCAAATCCTGAGGAATGAGGCGTACTTTTTTAGGTACGCCGCAATGACGAAGGATGCAGCGCAACGCCGCAGATGGACTTTTTACGAAGCCGTCAAGGAATAACATGACGGAAGAACCCCTTCTTATAGAAGGTTACCTGAGATTAAAAGAGATTATGGAGTCTATGGGCTCTGTCCTCGTGGCTTTTTCCGGAGGGGTGGACAGCACCCTCTTAGCCAGGGTGGCCTATGATACCCTCGGTGACCGGGCGGCGGCGGTGACGGCCACCTCTCCTACCTATCCAGCCTATGAGATAGAAGAGGCAAAGTCCATAGCCGCGGCCATAGGGATCCGGCACATCCTGGTAGAATCCAATGAGCTGGATATTGCAGAGTTTGCACAGAATGACAGCAGGCGCTGCTACCATTGCAAGAGAGAACTCTTTGATAAACTAAAGAGTATCGCAGGAGAGATGCACATCGCCCATATCGCCTGCGGAACAACTACCGATGACCTGTCAGACTACCGGCCTGGGATGGATGCCGCCCGCGAGCTTGGCGTCAGGAGTCCGCTCGTTGAGGCCGGGCTTTCCAAGGTAATGGTCCGTGAGATCAGCCGGATGCTCAGGCTGACAAACTGGGATAAGCCCTCCTTTGCCTGCCTCTCTTCAAGATTCCCCTATGGGACGGAGATTACAGAGGATCGATTAAGCCAGGTGGGGATGTGCGAGGCCTATCTCCGTCAGCTCGGCTTTAAACAATTTCGTGTCCGCTATCATGGAGAGGTCGCCCGAATAGAAGCAGACATGGAGGGGCTGGGGGTCTTTTTAGCGGATCCTGTCTTGAGACGAGAGATCGCAAAAAAATTTAAGGAGTTTGGATTTACTTATGTCACGCTGGACTTAGAAGGATATCGCACAGGCAGTATGAATGAGGTCATTATAGACGGGGTTAGAAAATCCAGCCTATCGGGATAGGCGGGACATTTTTCGCTTCGCTCGCAGTGCTTACATTTTTCGCTTCGCCCAATGCAAGTGCAAGCACTGCCTTGTCCCGCTACTTTTAGCGACCATTCAGCTTAGCCAGGAGTTGCGTGGCATCCTTTTTATACGTCGTCTCCGGATACTTACTGATAAGATTCTGCAAGACTTCAACAGCCCTGGTTGACTCACCCGAAGAACTGTATGCAATGCCGAGATGGTAAAATGCCTTTGGAACCACCTCTGTGTCTGCATATTCCGTCACTATATTATTGAACCTCTCAATCGCCGCCGGATAATCTTCTTTTCGCAGATAAAAATTGCCGATGTAGAACTCCCGTTCAGCCAGCTTCTCCCGGCACATCCTGATCTTTTCCCTGACCTCATCCGCATATTCATTGCCCGGGTAATCCTTGAGAACTGTTTCAAAGGCGGCCAGGGCCTTTTGTGCCGGGTCTATATCTCTATCAATCGTCCTGATCAGCTTGAAATACGAAAGCCCGATTCTGTACTGGGCGTAAGAGGCCGAGGGATGCAGCGGGTGGAGCTCTAAGAACCTTCGATACTCCTGGGTTGCCCCGGTATAGTCCTTTTCCTTAAACAGCTTGTCGGCCTTTTCCAAAAGGGCCTCTGCGTCATAGAGCTCTTTAAGACTATCTGGAAGCGTGTCGCCGGAAAGGGTATCTGGCTTGTTTTTCCCTGCACAGCCGGTAAACAGCAACGGACATGTTAAAAGAATCAGTGCAAATATAAGACTGGTAATTTTCTGCATCATCCTATTGTTACCTTTTTTATCAGAATTCTGCTAAAATTGCAAGAAGTTTCTATGCCAAGTACTTACATCAGGAATAATAAAAAAAATCCCCCTCCTCTTTCCCCCTTTCATAAAGGGGGATCAAGGGGGATTAAGCATTGTTACATCGCCGGGACAGGCTCTTATCTCCCGGATGAGCGGATCACAAATGAGGCGCTCGCGGGCACTACCGGTCTTACTCCGGCGGAGATTGTAAGGATGACCGGCATCAGGGAGCGCCGCAGGGCCAGGCCGGAAGAGGCGGCCTCAGATCTCGCGACTCCTGCCGCGGTATCTGCTTTACGTACGGCAGGAGTAGAGGCAAGAGACTTAGACCTGATTGTGCTGGCAACCACCTCGCCGGATATGCACTCCCCGGCAACGGCCTGTCTTGTACAAAGGAATATCGGGGCCCAAAAGGCCGCGGCCTTTGACATCAATGCCTCCTGTTCCGGATTTCTCTATGCCCTGAATGTTGCTGAGATGTTTATCAGAAGTGGTCAGGCAGACACAGCGCTCGTCATCGCAGCAGAGGTCAAATCGAGGTTTGTTAATCCACGGGATAGAGAGACAGCCATCCTGTTTGGAGATGGGGCAGGGGCTGTGGTATTACAAAGTACAAATCCCCCTATTTCCCCACAGGCCCTTTCTTCCCCCCTTTACAAAAGGGGGGTTAGGGGGGATTGGGGGATTTGCGTGGCAGGGGGATTACATGGGCGAGAGGAAAAATCTTCAGGCAGGAATATCCTATGCACCAGACTCTACGCAGACGGAAATAACTGGAACTGGATCCATCTCCCTGCCGGCGGCTCCAGGATTCCGGCAAGCCCTGCAACGATCGCCGCTGATCTGCATACCATGAGGATGGACGGCAGCAAGGTCTACAAGGCCGCGATCAAGACCCTCGGCAGGATGGTCGGGGATATTGTCAAAGAGTGTGGCCTCAGGCTTGAGGATATTGACCACTTCATCTTTCATCAGGCCAACCTCCGGATCATTGAGCAGGTAATCAGGCGGACAGGCATCCCGAAGGAAAAGGTCCCCCTCTCCCTCCCTTCTTATGGCAACACCTCATCCGCCTCTATACCCATTACATTGGACCAGACCGTTAGAAATGGCGGCATAAAAGAAGGGGACATCGTGGCATTGGCCTCCTTTGGCGGCGGACTCACCTGGGGGGCCTCCATAATAAGGTGGTAGGAAGAATTAAAAAACACAATGGATTGGCTGTATTTATGTATGGTATATTATGCTGAAAAGAACCCGCATAAGCGGGTTTATCCGGAAGCCATATAATCATAAGGTGGGCATCATCATGAAACCGGTGGTTCAGTTAGAGCTTACTGGCTGCGCTATCGTGAGCGTTGCCGCCATCGTCGGCCTTTCATACCCAAAGGCGAAATTGATCGCTAATTCTCTTGGCATCTTCGCCCAAGACAAGCATTTGTGGTCGGAGACCTCGCACGTCCGAAAACTTCTGGGACACTTCGGCATTAAAACAGGTTCTCGTGAAATTCCGTTTCGTTCGTGGGAAGCTCTACCGGACCTCGCCCTGTTGTCGATCAAGTGGCATCTTGAGAAGGGTCACCCCTATTGGCATTGGGTAGTGTTTGTTCGTGAAAACGGACAGTGCTATGTGCTGGATTCAAAGAAGAGCTTGCGCACCAACCACAGAACAGACATTGGGCGAATGAAACCCAAGTGGTATATCCCAGTCATAGATACCCAACCACATCTTACCACGGACGCGCCAAAAGCGACGCGCCGGTGAAAAGATATGAGAAAGATTAGATACAGCAAAGATGTTGATGCTCTTATTGTCGAGTTGTCAGACAAGCCAATTGACTACGCAGAAGAAGAGGGGCAGGTTATAGTTCACTTTTCACGCGAAGGAGAGCCTGTACTTATTGTGCCTTTTCGAGGCGTTCTGCTACCCAGACTTTGATGATGGATTGTCGAGGCACGCCCAAACGTCTTGCTTCTTTATCCAATAAGTGAATCATCCACAAAGGAAAATCTACATTTACTCTTTTCTGTTCTTGCGCAGGTCTCCTTGCTTTTGATATAGCAAGGTATTTGGCAATATCCTCGCCTTCATCAAATTTCTTATCAAACTCACGTGCTTTCATATATATCAACCTCCTCTTTTCTGGATCGGCGTACTGAAATAATCCTTATCTTTTCATTAAATATACCTGTAGTCAATAATAATTTTGATGCTAATCGGGATAGGGGGAATCTCTGCGGCCTCGCCCATCTCTGAGAGGAAATTGCGACTACCCTATAAGAAACACTTCCCATCATTAATCAGGAAATTGTAGTATCAGTTCTCCGTTGTTATAATGTCTCTGCCATGTTGACCCGTGAAGTTTACAGGCTCTTTGCCGCAAGAATACTGAGAATGTTTGCCTATGGGTTTCTGTCCATTATCCTTGTCCTGTATTTAGCAGAGATAGGCCTCAGTGAAATACGGATCGGCCTCCTGCTAACAGTCACGCTACTTGGGGATACCGTGATATCCCTTTTTATGACAACGACGGCCGACCGCATAGGAAGGCGCAGGATGCTCTTTGCTGGGGCCTGTCTGATGCTTTTTGCAGGAACCCTGTTCGTATTGACCCGGAACTTTTATCTCCTCCTAATAACGGCAATAATCGGCGTCATCAGTCCGAGCGGCTATGAAGTGGGGCCCTTCCTGTCTATTGAGCAGGCGGCTCTGTCTCAGCTTATCTCTGACAGACAACGGACACATTTTTTCGCATGGTACAATCTGGCCGGGGCATGGGCTACTGCCCTTGGAACATTCTTTGGCGGTGTCCTTGCGCAGGGGCTTCAGCAGTTTAACCTCAGTGCTTTTCAAAGTTACCGGGTCATTATGCTCTGCTACGCTGTCGCAGGAGGGATGCTGGCGTTCCTGTTTACCCGCCTCCCCTCAACGATAGAAGCATCCAACACTAAGTCTTCATTACGGTCATCCGGCGCAGCCGCCAACCTCTTTGGATTGCACCAGTCGCGCCGTGTTGTGTTCAAACTTGCCTCGATGTTCACAGTGGATGCATTCGCCGGCGGGTTTATCGTACAGAGTGTCGTGGCATACTGGTTTCATCTGCGCTTTGGAGTAGAGCCCGCCCTCCTGGGAACTATCTTCATGGCTGCAAACATCCTGGCAGGTCTTTCAGCGCTTGCCGCCGCCCGCGTCGCCTCGAGAATCGGGTTGATCAATACGATGGTTTTTACTCACCTCCCCTCGAATATCCTTTTGATATTCATACCGCTAATGCCGAACCTCTCTCTGGCCATCGTGCTTCTCTTATTGCGGTTTTGCATATCACAAATGGACGTCCCTACACGGCAGTCCTATACTATGGCCGTAGTCTCTCCGGATGAACGTTCTGCGGCCGCAGGAATTACCGGAATCGCACGAACAGTCGGTGCGGCTTTATCGCCGATGCTCGCTGTTCCGATGCTGGCAAAAACAGCATTCCTTGGATTCCCCTTCTTCATTGCCGGCGGCCTCAAGATTATTTATGACCTGACATTGTGGTATAATTTCCGGACACTCAAACCTCCGGAGGAGAGGTAAAGGCATTGAGCTATAAACTGATTGGTGATGATAAATGCTTTGTCTGCGGCCCGAACAATCCATTGGGGCTTAAAATACCCTTTGAGTTTGACAGGGCCGGGAAAAAGATACGGTGTGAGTTTACGCCGGGGCCGGAGTATCAGGGATTCCAGGGGATCACGCATGGGGGGGTCATTACAACCCTCCTCGATGAGGCGATGGTAAAGCTTGCCTTTGAATTAGGGATCGCCGCAGTTACGGCATGGATGGAGGTGCGTTTTCTCGCCCCGCTGATGACCGGGGAAAAGGCATACATCTCAGCAACAATCACGCGGGATGAGAAAAAACTCATCGAGGCAACTGCAGAGGCCTGCGCAAGTAATGGAAACGTCATTGCAAAGGCAAAAGGAAAACTTATCAGGCTAAATCCCCCTTAGTCCTCTAATCCCCCTGTATCCCCCTTTAGGAAAGGGGGAATAATTTATTTCCTATATCTTGTATCAACCATTACCTGTCACCCATGACATGGTATTTTTTACTTTACATTTAATTTCATATATGGTACAAAAGTCTCATGCGTCTGAGGAAGTTAGAGATCTTCGGATTTAAAACCTTCCCGGAAAAGACCATCCTCAATTTCCAACCAGGGATCACCTGTATTGTAGGACCTAACGGCTGCGGTAAAAGCAATGTCGTGGATGCCATCCTCTGGGTCATGGGGGAACAGAGCACAAAGACCCTCAGAGGTGAGCGTATGGAGGATGTCATCTTTTTCGGGAGCGAGACGAGAAAGACCCTCGGCCTGGCAGAGGTCACCCTTACCATTGGAGATATCAAAGGAGATCTCCCCTCTCAATATTCAGAGTATTCTGAAATCGAGATTACCCGAAGGCTCTTCCGCTCCGGAGAGAGCGAGTATCTCATCAACAAGGTACCCAGCAGGCTTAAAGATATCAAAGAGATCCTGATCGACGCAGGAATAGGGTTTAAGGGACACAGTGTGATCGAGCAGGGCCGGATTGAAAAGATCCTCACCTCTACCCCTGAAGACCGCCGGGCCATTATCGAGGATACGGCCGGCATTATGAAATATAAGTTCAGGAAGACAGAGGCCTTGAGAAAGTTAGAGGCCACACAGCACAATCTCCTGAGGGTGCGCGATATCATTTCAGAGGTGAAGAGACAGATCAACTCTCTGGACAGGCAGGTGAGGAAGGCCAGGGAGTACCAGGAACTTGCGGGACAGATAAAAGAACAGGATATTTCCCTCCACGCCCTTAAATATACCTCCTTAGACAGCACGTTAAAGGGTCTACTCCAGAGAGAAGAGACCCTCAAAGAAGAGGAGATGAGGGCACAATCAGACCTCCTGAGCATAGAGGCAAAGACAGAGGAGATAAGGACCTTAATTGTTGTCGCTGAGAAAGACCTTGGCCATCTGAGACAGGCGCTCTTTGACTTAGACCGGGAGATCAGCGGGAATGAGAACCAGTTAATCCTCATCGAAAATCAAACGGCCCACCATAGGGAAGAGGGGGTGCGCCTTATCACAGAGATATCAAAACTGAGAGAGGATCTGGCATCTTTGCGGACAACCGCAGAGTCTCTCACAATGGAAAAAGAGCTTATTGAGAAGACCCTGGTAGAAAGGGAGTCCTCTATCTTAGAGGAGGAGAGGCAGTATGAATCAGCAAGTATGGAATTTTCCAGCCTGCAGGAGAGATTGGAGAATGCCCGCGCCACTGTCTTCAGGACGGTCGGAAAGATAACCGAGTCTAAAAACAGACAGACCTCAACCCAGGCAAGGGTCTCAGAGCTTACAAGGGGTAAAGAGCGTCTTCTTACCGAGAAGGGGGACAGTTCCAGGCTGTTATCTGAGACCTTAACTCAGACCGCCTCAAAGGAAGAGGTAAAAACAGGGCTGAAGAACAGCTTAAATGAAAAGATACAGTGGATGACATCTCTGTCTGAGAGACTCTCCTCCATAGAGGGGCGTACCGGAGAATTAATAGACAGCCTCATTAAGAAGAGAGAGGCCCTTCACCGCAGTGAGGCCCGGTATCATTCCCTTGAGGAGATGGAAAAAAACCTTGTTGGGTATCAGGAGGGGGTGAGGTCTATCCTCCTTTCAAAGGGGCAGGACAATCCTCCTTTCAAGGGGATTCATGGGATTGTCGCTGATTTTCTTGATGTGCAGTCCACCTTTTCGGGGACAGAATTAAATTCTGTCCCCAAGGGGATGGGGGGATTTTCTGCAGAAAAGATCATAGAGGCCGTGTTAGGGGAGCGTCTTCAAAATATCGTGGTAGATGATTTTACAGAGACCCGGAAGGCCATAGAATTCCTGAAATCCAATAGCGGCGGGAGATCTACATTCATTCCTCTAACCCCAAGGACAGGGGGAGATCTACCGGCGCTCAGCGGACAAATACCTGGAGTGATAGGTCCTGCTATCTCCTTCATTGAGTATAAAGAAAGTTATAAGACCCTTGTAGAATATCTGTTCGCCAACATCATTGTGGTTGACACCCTTGAAACCGCCTTAACCTTGTGGGGAAAGGATGATCGTGGCTATACCTATGTCACCCTGGATGGCGAGATCGTGGAACCGGCCGGCCGTATTACAGGCGGGGCAACGAATGGAAAATCACAGGGGCTGATCCAGAAGAGAAAAGAGCTCCGTACCCTTCAGGGCGAGGTCTTAAAACTGAAACAAGAGGTGTCAGGGCTTGAAGAAGGGGAGGAGAGGCTCAAGAAAGAGCGGGAAATCCTTCAGGGCGAGACAGAAGGGCTTCATAACCACATCCGCAATATAGAGATCTCTCTTGTCAATATAGAGAAGGACATAGCGATACTTAAAGACGGGGAAACAAGGCTGCAGTTACGGGCCGAGACCCTGTCGTTAGAAGAGAGGGAGATTGATCTTGAGATAGAGAGATTAGCTGGAGAACTCAACCGGTATGAGGCAGAACTCCAGGGGCTTGCCGCAGAACAGGGCGCAGGAGAACAGGAGATACAGGAATTAATTGAGGCACAGAAGACAGGGAGGGATCGGTGGGAAGACGCCCATAGGGGGATCACAGCAAAGAAATTAGAGCTCGCCACCTATACGGAGAAAAGAGAGGCGTTATCCACGCGGCTTCGGGAGATCGAGGAACGCACCGGGGTAGCCCTGCAGACGATCAGCGAAAAAGAGGAGTCCCTGATAAAAATCAACCAAAAAATAGAAAACCAGGCATTAGAAAAGACCAGAATTGAGTCCGCGATCAGTGAACTATGGCAGAAAAAAGAGGCCCTCGCAAGGGAGGCCACTGCAAAAGAGGAGGAACGGGCAGGAAGAGCAGAAGAGATACGGGTGCTGGAAGAGTCTGTCCGTGAGAGACGCAAGGTTATTGAAGGATTAAAAAATGACATAAATCAGGCAGAGATACAAAAAACAGAGATGCGGTTAGAGATGGGGCACCTCAAAGAGGGTGTCTATGCCGCATACCAGATATCTTTAGAAGAGGAGATTAAAACCTTAGACCTGCAGGGATTAGACATGGAAAAGTTATCCGTAAGCGTCACAGGCCTTAAAGAGAGGCTCCAACGCATGGGTCCGGTCAACCTTGCCTCGATAGAAGAATACCAGGAGCTCAATCAGAGATATGAATTTCTGACCTCGCAGGAGACAGATCTCACCCAGGCATGTGAGACACTGCATAAGACCATTTCAAAGATAAATATGACGACGAAGGAGATGTTCTTAACTACATTCCATGTCATCAATGAGAAATTCCAACATCTCTTTCAATTATTCTTCCAGGGCGGAAATGCACGACTGACACTTACGGATGAAAACAATGTATTGGAATCAGGGATTGAGATCTTTGCACAGCCGCCAGGGAAAAAGGTCAGCCAATTGGCCCTGCTCTCGGGAGGAGAAAAGGCACTTACCGCCCTGTCACTGCTCTTTGCGACCTTTTTGGCCCGCCCCACCCCATTCTGTGTACTCGATGAGATTGATGCCCCCCTTGATGAGGCAAATACAGACCGCTTTATCCGCAGCGTTAGAGACATGACGGGATTCTCGCAATTTGTCGTTGTGACCCATAACAAACGTACTATGGAGGGGGCTGATACGCTTTATGGGGTTACAATGGCGGAGGCCGGGGTATCACGGATCGTTTCTGTAAATCTCTCCCGGAGGGAGTGGGTCGAAGAGGTTGGACTTGTTTCAGCGTCCGCTCTCTGATGTAACGAATAACTGTGAGGCCAGGACAACACGATTCTTGCCCAGACTCTTGGCCATATACATGGCCTGATCTGATAATTTCAATAACTCAATCTCATCTTTGGCATGGTCCGGATAACCGGCGACACCAAAGCTTGCAGTCACCCTGAGAGATAGCCCATCCTCTCTGAGGAATTGATACTTATTGATGTCTGATTTAATCCTCTCTGCTATTTTAAGGGCCATGTCTACAGGGGTATGCGGTAGAACAATCACAAACTCATCCCCCCCGTAACGGGCAATGATATCAACGTCTCTGAGGACATTGACCAATATGCTGGCAACTTCCACCAGGGTTTTACTGCCATAAAGATGACCATGCCGGTCATTAACAAGTTTAAAAGAGTCTAAGTCCAAAAATATGATGGAAAACGTAGAGTTGTACCGCTTGCATCTCTTGATCTCAATATCCAGGGCCCTGTAGAGGTATCTCAGATTAAACAGCTTTGTTAGGTCATCCGTTATCGCTAAATTGGCCATCTTTTGATATAGATTCGACCTCTCTATAGCGATGGCTGCCTGATCAACCAGCTTCAGCAAAAGCTCCGTATCCTTGTTGGTAAAGGGTATCCCATCCTTTTTATTCAGGATCTCTAATACGCCAATGGTTTTCTTTTTGCTGGTTACAGGGACACACAATACACTCCTGGGGATAATGCCTTTAGCGTTATTCTTAACATAATCTGAAAAGCGTTTATCGCTTAATACATCTTTGATGATAAGGGGTCTTCCCTTTTGAGCAACCCATCCCGCCATCCCCTCTCCCAACTTAACGCGCATCCCTTGCAGCCCCTCAGGCTGCTTTCCTTTTGTTACGGCAACATAGAGGTCATTTCTCTCCTCATCGTAGAGCAGAAGGGACCAAGCATCCGACCGTACAAGCTTTTGGACATTCTCCATAATGATATCCAATACCTTGTCTAATTCGAGGGTAGAGGTCAGGGCCTTGCTGACATGGCCAAAGAAGGAAAGCTCCTTCCTCATCTGTATGATTGCAGCCTTAAGTTCCCTGTTTTCTTGTTTGAGGTCTCCCATGATGGCCCCGGATGAAGTCTCCTCTTACTGAGATGATAAATGAAGGATAATCAGATTGTCCCTTAAGTTAAGTGCAGACTCTTTATCGGAAAAAGGGGAAGGAGGTCTTAAGTCTAAGCCCCACAACATTTTTTGTACTTTTTCCCGCTGCCGCAGGGACAGGGGTCGTTTCTGCCGACCTTTTTTTCACTCTTCTGTACGGGCCTGGGTGCAGATGATTCACCGCGATTAAGACGTATGGACTGGGGCATGACGGGACGCCGCTGGGGGACGGCGTCCTCCTTGACCAGCTGGATCTTAAATAACCGTTCTACGGTATCTGATTTTATACGGGTTATCATGTCATTAAACATCTCAAAACCTTCCCGTTTATATTCAATCAAAGGGTCCTTTTGCCCATAACCTCTTAATCCTATACCCTCTTTCAGGTGGTCCATCGCAAGCAGGTGGTCCTTCCATTGGGTATCAACGACCTGAAGAAGGACAACCTTCTCGATACGTCTCATGACCTCTGAACCAAATTCCCCTTCTTTATCGCGATAGGCCTTGCGGACCTTCTCCAGCAGTACCTCTCTTAATCCTTCAAGCCCAATATTGGCAACGTCTATCTCCCCCTCATTGATCCCGACGGAAAACACCCGGGAGAACGCCTCCTGTAGACCGTTGATATTCCACTCTTCAGGATATATATCCTTACTGCAATAGACGGCCAACATGTCATCCAGGAGGTCTTCTATCATATCAAACAGGATTTCAGTAAGCCTCTCCCCCTGGAGGATCTCCCTTCTCTGCCCATAGATCACCCCCCTTTGTTGATTCATGACATCATCAAACTCAAGGAGGTGCTTCCGGATATCGAAGTTATGGGTTTCCACCTTTTTCTGGGCATTTTCTATCGCCCTGCTTACCATCCGGTGCTCAATGGGGGTCCCTTCTTCCATGCCCAGCTTATCCATCAAATTGGCAATCCTCTCGGAACCGAAGATCCTCATCAGGTCATCTTCCAGAGATAAGTAGAAACGGGAAGACCCAGGGTCACCCTGACGTCCGGACCGGCCCCGAAGCTGGTTATCAATGCGTCTGGCCTCATGCCTTTCCGTACCAATGATATGAAGCCCTCCCAGCTTAATCACCTCTTCCTTCTCCCTCTCACACTGGGCCTTAAGCTCTTTGTGCCTCTTTTCCCTCTCTTCCTGAGGAAGGTCAGGTTGGGCATTAAACTCCTTTTTGGCAAGAAAATCGGGATTACCCCCAAGAAGTATGTCGGTCCCCCTCCCGGCCATATTGGTTGCGATAGTCGTCGCACCCTTCCTGCCGGCCTGGGCCACGATCTCTGCCTCAAGTTCATGATATTTTGCATTCAGGACCGTGTGCCTGACCCCTTTTTTCTTTAAGAGGGCGGAAAGCCTTTCAGACTTCTCGATAGAGACCGTCCCAACCAGGGCGGGTTGCCCTTCTTTGTTGCGTTCTGCGATCTCTTCCACGATGGCATTAAATTTCTCCCGCTCACTCTTATAGACCACATCAGGATTGTCTTTCCGGATCATCGGCTTATTCGGCGGAATGACCAGCACTTCCAGGTTATAGATCTTATGAAACTCCGCGGCCTCGGTATCTGCAGTTCCAGTCATTCCCGCCAGCTTATTATAGATCCTGAAGTAATTCTGAAACGTAATTGTAGCTAAGGTCTGGTTCTCCTTTGCAATCGTGACGTCCTCTTTTGCCTCTAATGCCTGATGAAGTCCATCGCTATAACGCCGGCCGGGCATAAGTCTGCCTGTAAACTCGTCTACGATGATTACCTCTCCGTCTTTGACAACATAGTCTACGTCAAGTTTAAACAGTGTATGGGCCTTGAGCGCCTGTATCACATGGTGAACCATATCCATGTTAGACAGGTCATACAGATTGCCAAGTCCAAGAAGACGTTCTACCTTGGCATTGCCTTCTTCTGTCAATGATACCGTGCGCGTCTTTTCTTCAAGCGTATAATCCGCCCCTTCTTTAAGCTGGGGGATAATCCGGTTGATCTTATAATATTTATCTGTAGACTCCTCGGTAGGTCCTGATATGATCAGCGGAGTCCTGGCCTCGTCAATCAATATACTGTCTACCTCATCAACGATGGCATAATTAAGCTCCCGCTGGACAAACATCGAGGAATCAAACTTCATATTATCCCTCAGATAATCAAAACCAAACTCATTATTGGTGCCATAAACAACATCGCTGGCGTAAGCACGCTGACGTTCCTGGTCCGGCATATCATGCTGGATCAGGCCAACGGTCAGGCCGAGGAATTTATAGATCTCACCCATCCACTGGCTGTCGCGTTTCGCCAGGTAGTCATTGACAGTCACCACATGAACGCCTTGCCCCGGCAGGGCATTGAGATAGACCGGCAGAGTGGCCACCAATGTCTTCCCCTCTCCGGTCTTCATCTCTGCAATCTTGCCTTCATGCAAGACCATTCCACCGATGAGCTGCGCATCAAAGTGTCTCATGCCCAGCACCCGTTTTGAGGTCTCACGCACCACGGCAAATGCCTCAGGGAGGGTGTCCTCTAAGGACTTGCCATTGGAAAGGGCCGCCCGGAATTCTTCTGTCTTCTGCCGGAGCGCATTATCAGAGAGGGCAACGATAGAAGGCTCCAGGACATTGATACGGTCCACAATAATCTGAAACCGTTTTAATTCCCGCTCATTCTGAGTTCCGATTATTCTTTTGAAAAAATTACCAATCATAACCAATTTTTATAACATTTTTAGACCTTTTATGCAAATCATACTCGATAGGACAGATATGGCACAGGGGTTTCTTTTTACATAAGTCCTTACCAACCCGGACAATCAGGGCGTGATACTCGTTATAAAGGTTCTCATCCTTTGGAAGACTCTCCATAAACAGGGTCTGTACCTGGTGGTAATTTGCATCACCTTTTATATCTCCATGTCTTGAAAAGATGCGCTTTGTATAGGCATCTACCACAAAGATGGGGTATCCGGCCGCATAAAGGAGGATAGAATCTACAGTCTCAGGACCCAGGCCATTGATTTTAAGGAGCTTATCCCTCAATACCAGACCCTCTTCCTTTAGCATGGCTTCCAGATTCCCCTCGTATTCATTAAAAAGGAAAGAGAGAAAATTTTTGAGACGCCTGGCCTTGATATTAAAATATCCGGAAGACCGGATAAGCTGAGCCAGTCTATCTATTGGGGTATCATAAAGGCCCTTCGGGGTAAAATGACCGGACGCCTTAAGAGAGTTTATAGCCTTTTCTACGTTTTTCCATGAGGTATTCTGGGTCAGGATGGCCCCGATGATGACTTCAAATGGGGTCTCTCCAGGCCACCAGTGCTGGGGTCCAAACCGCTCGAAAAATGAATGGTATATCTTTAAGAGGTGCTTGCCTCTACCCATTTCAGATATTCTTCAGATCCTCCAATAACAGGGAGGGCGATGATCTCCGGTACCTTGTAACTATGGATCTTTTTAACCTGTTCTACTATCTTATCAAGAAGAGGCCTCCTGCTCTTTGCGATCAGCAGAACCTCTGACTCCTGAGCTGTCTTCCCCTCCCAGAAAAAGAGGGATTTGACTGACGGGACCATATTGACACAGGCGACAAGATGGTGATCAACAAGCGACGTTGCGATCTTCTCACCTTCCTCAGCAGAACTCGAGGTGATAAGCACAACGATAAATTCCCTATCTCTGTCCATTGGGTCTCTTTATTCTCCAGTAAGAATAGGTTATATTCTATACGGGCCTATGTGTCAAGGCAAATCCCCCTTAATTCGGGACGTTTCCGTGGTGGGTGAGGCCATTGCCCCTTCGCTCCTGGCCTACGCAGTTGACCTATCTAAGGACTCGCAGGCGGGGAAGCCTTCCAGCCTCTAACGGGCTGGCTTTTTTCGCTTCGCTCAATGCAAGCACTGCCCTCTGTCTGCTCGCCCATTATTTAGAAGTCAGGTGCCCAACTGCTCCGGCAAGTCGCGAAGGGGCAATGGCCTCACCCACGTTTCAGCAAAGTACTACCTTACTTCCCCTTTATTAAAGGGGGAAATAGGGGATTATTCCAGGAAGGGGGGAGAATTATGCAAGTAAAGATCAACAATTCCATCTTAGAATTAGTCCAGGGGGACATCACAAAGCAGGGTACCGAGGCCATCGTAAATGCGGCCAACTCGGGCCTCAGAGGCGGGGGCGGTGTGGATGGGGCCATTCATCGGGCCGGCGGCCCGCAGATTATGGAGGAGTGCTGGAAGATCGGGGGGTGCCCGACAGGCAGTGCCGTCATCACGACAGGGGGAAGATTACAGGCGCGGTATGTCATCCATACTGTAGGGCCTGTTTATCATGGCGGGAACAGAGGCGAGGCAGAACTCCTGGCAGGTGCCTACCGGAGCAGCCTTAAGCTTGCCTCAGAAAAGGGGATCAGGACCATCGCCTTTCCTTCGCTCAGCACAGGCGCCTATGGTTATCCTTTAGATGAGGCCGCAAGAATCGCAATAAAGACAGTCGTTGATTATTTAAAAGACCATCCTGAGATTGGCTTAGTGCGCTTTGTACTATTCAATGCGGATGCTTATGGGACCTTTGAAACAACGCTGAGGGACACCCAATCCCCCTTAATCCCCCTTTAGTAAAGGGGGAAAAGAAACAATTCCGTCATTTGTAGAAATATTTCGTGGTCACGTACTGCTGGCCTATCGTCAGGACATTATTGACAAGCCAATAGAGGACCAGGCCTGATGGAAAGTTCAGGAAGAAGAAGGTAAACATCACCGGCATAATGAGCATCAACTTTGCCTGTGTCGGATCAACGGTGGAAGGGGTCATCTTCTGCTGTATCAGCATGGAGATACCCATGATAATTGGCAATACATAGTATGGGTCTTTTATCGAAAGATCCGTTATCCATAAGATAAACGGGGTCTGCCTTAACTCTATCGTGTTTGCAAGGAGATTGTATAGCCCGATAAATACGGGTAATTGCAGTACCATTGGGAGACACCCGCCAAGGGGATTCACCTTGTGGGTCTTATATAATTCCATCATGGCTTTATTCAGTTCTGCCCTGTCATCCTTGTACTTCTTCTGGAGTTTTTGTATCTCCGGCTGGAGTCTTTGTATGTCCTTCATGGACTTAAAACTCTTAAAGGTAAGGGGAATAAAGGCCACCCGCACGAGCATGGTGAGGAATATGATGGCAACCCCATAATTATGGCTTAATCTGTAGAAGACCTGCAGGAGATAAAACAGGCCCTTGGCCATCCAACTGATGACAGACAGTTCCCAGACTATAAACCAGCCAAAGGAGATACTCTCGTCAAGTCCGACGCCAAGCGCCTTCAACCTCTTGTACTCCTTGGGCCCGGCATAGAGCATAAAAGCGGACTTCTGCCCCTCTGGGATCTCTATGGCCGCATGAACATCCTTCTCATGGTCCTTGCTGACAATGACCCTGTTCACTTTCCCCTGGGGTATCAGGGCTGATATAAAGTACTTGTCCTGAACGGCCGTCCACTTGATATCCCCTTCATACTGAAGCGGCCCTTTTATCTTTGCCACCTTATCCTTGATTAACTTTGTCCCAACCAGGGAGCTGGGCCCTACAAACCCTCCCATACTCGCCGCACCCCATTCCGAGATGCCGAAGTTTGAACCTGTAGAGACCGCGTAGTTCCCTCCAAGATTGATCGGGGTTATCTCGATCTCTACTGTATAAGATTCGTTATGGAAGGTGAACGCCTTTCGTACCCCTTTGCCGCTATTGGGGTCTACCAGGGTAAAAATGAGACTCCCCTTTGGATTTTCATGACTCAGACGGGCATCTCCCCCCTCAACGCTAAACAGTCCGCCCTGGAGCAGCTTGTTTAACTCCCCATCACTCACCGAAACCGCCATAGGGTATGCCCCAATGATGATCTTGCCGGGATCGAAAAGGACGATATTATTCTGCTTCTTTAAATCTGCCCAGTATTGCTTTAATTCCCAGTGGCGGATCACAGCCCCCCTGTTCGAAAAGACCGCCTTATAAAGGTCAGTCTCCACAGTAACGGTCTTCTCCTCTGCAGCCACCGCACCTGAGACCTCTACGGTCTCTGCTGCCGGAGACGCTCCACCTTCCTCACTCTTCCGGGGAGAGGTCTCTGCAATCTGGTCTTTTGGCGGGGGAGGGGGAGGGGGAAAGAGAAAAGGATAGACGAATAGTACAAGCATGGACAACAGGATAGCGATTAATATTCTCTTTTCCATTCCTTCCATTTTCTGATTTTACCTTACAGGGTCATAACCACCCGGGTGAAAGGGGTGGCATCTTAAAAGCCTTGCTCCCGTCTTGGATATCCCCTTGACAGGCCCGTGCTTCTCTACGGCCTCGATAGCATATTGAGAACAGGTGGGAAAAAACCTGCAGGACGGCGGCGTTAATATAGAAATGTATCTCTGATAGGCCCTTGCCAAAAAGATGAAAATCTTTGAGAGGCTCATTCTCAATGCTCCATGTACTTTATTAAGGTTCCAAAGACCTCATTGGCCTCTTTAAAATTGACGCCTATCATCCCCCCGCGCGCAACAATAATCATGTCTACGCCCATACTCCTGGCATCCTCTCTGAGCCGCACAATCTCTCTGATGATCCTTTTGATCCTGTTGCGTTTCACAGCCCCGCCCAGTTTCCGGCTTACCGAAATCCCGAAGCGGCTATATCCAAGGTTGTTTTTTATATAGTAGAGGACAAAATGGCGGTTGGCCCTTCTTCGCCCATTCCTGTAAATAAGCCGGTATTCCCATCCCTTACGGATCTTATTTTTTGAATTACTCACCTACCTACCATTGAAGGATACAGCACGTGCTGAGGCGGCCTTCGAAGTGTACGGCAGTAAGTCATTAATACGAACGTAATAAATGGCTTTAGGGGTCACACTGCCAGTCTTGCGCGTCCTTTAGCCCTTCTCCTGCTCAAGATCCTTCTCCCATTCTTTGTCTTCATCCTTCTTCTAAATCCGTGGGTCCTCTTCCTGCTGATATTATGCGGTCTATAGGTAATGGACATAA
>JACRHF010000074.1 GCA_016217665.1 Nitrospirota bacterium
GGTGAAAAAAGTGGTCTTTGATTTTTGTTTCACAAACCGTACTAAAAGGACGTTTTGTGAAACGAACAAATTATAGCTTATAACCCTTGAAAATTCTATATGTGATGGACAAAAATAGTTCATGTTCACGCATTATTGAGGATAATTGAAGTGTAGTAGTTATTTGTAGTTATTTGTTATTGAATTGAGGTGTGACCATGCTTTATAAGAAACCACAGATACAATATTATCCATATATAGTCCAGCGGGATGATTATAAGTGTGTCCGCTGTCTTGGGTGCGTTGAGCAGTGCTCCTATGATGCCACCTTCTATGACGAGGAGCTCGATGTCATCTGGAACAAGCATGAGGCCTGCGTCGGGTGTAAGCGGTGTGAAGCGATGTGCCCGACGGATGCCATCAAGATTGTCCCTAATCCTTCCAGGCCCTACGAGCACGGGAGCTGGAAATGGGACCTTGTCATGGATGCCTATCTCCAGGCCAACACCGGCAGTATTATCATCACAGGCATTGGGAATGACAAGCCCTACAGGGTATACTTTGACCATCTCCTGATTGATGCCTGCCAGGTGACCAACCCTTCTATTGACCCGCTGAGAGAGCCGATGGAGCTTCGGACCTTCCTGGGAAGGAAGGGGCAGAGGATAGATCTCGGCGAGACTGAGGACGGCAATTTAGCCCTCAGAACGAGGCTCGCACCCCAGCTTCAGTTAGAGACCCCCATCATGTTCTCAGCCATGTCGTATGGCTCGATTAACCTGAACTTCCAGGAGTCTATGGCCAGGGCGGCGGTTCAGCTCGGCACTTACTGGAATACCGGCGAGGGCGGGCTTCACAAGAGGCTGTATCCCTATGCCGGCAGCGGCATTGTGCAGGTGGCCTCAGGCCGGTTCGGCGTCAGCCGGGACTATCTCAAGGCGGCCGCAGCGGTAGAGATCAAGATCGGACAGGGGGCAAAGCCAGGGATCGGGGGGCACCTGCCAGGGGAGAAGGTGAACGCGGATATCGCAGAGACCCGGATGATCCCGAGGGGATCGGATGCCATCTCCCCGGCGCCGCATCATGATATCTACTCGATAGAGGACCTGCGCCAGCTTATCTATGCCATCAAAGAGACGACGCGATATGAGAAGCCGGTCTTTGTTAAGATTGCCGCGGTGCACAATATCGCCGCCATTGCAAGCGGTGTTGCGAGGGCAGGGGCTGATGTCATCGTATTGGATGGTTTCAGGGGAGGGACAGGGGCGACGCCCAAGATCATCAGGGATCATGTTGGAATCCCTGTAGAGGTGGCCATAGCGGTGGTGGATAAGAGGTTGAGGGACGAGGGGATCAGGAATGAGGTCTCTATCGTAGCTACCGGCGGCGTCAGGAGCAGTGCAGATGTTATCAAGGCGATTGCCCTGGGCGCTGATGCAGTCTATATTGCTACAGCGGCGATGTTAGCCATTGGGTGTACACTCTGCCAGACCTGTAATACCGGACGGTGCGCCTGGGGGATTACAACGAATGACCCGCGTCTGGCAAGGAGGCAGAACCCGGAGATCGCCACAGAACAGCTCGCCAATCTTGTCAAGGGCTGGTCGCATGAGATGAAGGAGATGCTTGGAGCCATGGGGATCAATTCCATAGAGTCCCTGAAAGGGAACCGGTTAAGGCTGAGGACGATTGGGTTGTCAGAGAAGGAGAGCGAGATCCTGGGGGTGCTCCCGGCGGGGGTATAGTAGAGGAAAGGGATCGAGGGGTCAAGGGGTCGAGTGAAATAGACACAAAGGAGCATGAAAATGTCATTCCCGCACAAGCGGGAATCCAGAACGCAGGCAGAGGTCTGGATTCCCACTTCCGTGGGAATGACGGATACTTAGAGGGATTTTCAGAATGAAAAAGGTAGTCATTGTAGAAGATTTTTGTATTGCGTGTTATAACTGTGAGGTGGCCTGCGTCGCCACGCATTCAAGGAGCGAGGAGCCTGTTAAGGCCTACAAGAGGGAGAACCTGCGTGGGAGATCCAACACTATTGTTGAGGTAAATAGCCCGGTAGCCTTTTCAGCGATGTGCCGGCATTGCACGCACCCGTGGTGCCTGGACACCTGTATCAGCGGCGCGATCCAGCGGCTGGATAACGGGATCGTCTACTTAGACGAGGAACGTTGTGTCGGATGCTGGGGTTGTGTGCTGGGATGTCCCTATGGCGCTGCGCATCCTAACCTGAAGGGAGAGGAGAAGCACGCCTTCAAATGTGATCTCTGCATTGACCGGCTTGAGGCGGGTCTGAAACCGGCCTGTGTTGAGGCCTGTCCGAATAAGGCGCTCATTTATGACGAGACCCTGGGAGAGACAGAAGGGGCCTATAGCCGATGAAAAAGTCAGAATATGTAATTGTGGGCGCCAATGTGGCGGCTGTGGGCGCCATTGAGGGGATCCGCAGATACGATAAGAAGTCTTCCATCCTGACGATATCCTATGAGACCGTAGGTTCGTACTCCAAGGCGATGTTAGCTGGGTATATCGAGGGGGCGCCTTCTGAATGGCTTGAATACAGGGGAAAAGAGTACTTTGAGAAGATGGGGGTCGGGTGCCTCTATGGCCGGAGGGTTACGGGACTCGAATTGGAGAAGTCAAAGCTCTTGATCGAGGGGGGGGAAGAAGTCGGCTATAAACAGCTCCTCCTTGCGGTTGGGGGGACCCCCTTTAAACCGGCAATCAGGGGAGCAGACAATAAAGAGCTGATCTTCTCCTTTACCGAGTTCTTAGACGCCAGAAAGATCAGGGAGTCGCTCTCTAATTTTGACAGGGTGGTCGTCATCGGCGCCGGGTTTACAGGGACAGAGATCGCTTATACCTTAAATAACCTGAATAAGAAGGTCTCTGTAATCGAGCTGGGGGACAGGGTCCTTGTGAAGGCATTGGACCCCCACTCATCAGGGATAGCCGAATCCCTCATGCGGGATCAGGGGATCGATTTTTATCTGAATGATACCATTGAAGAGATCGAGGGGAAGAAGGAGATAACCGGTGTGAGACTCAAGAGCGGCAAGTCGCTCCCCTGTCAGGCCGTGATTACGGCGATCGGGGTGCTCCCCAACGGCCAGATCCTGAGCAACACGGCGCTGAACTTCAACCGGGGGCTTGAGGTGGACGAATTTATGCGCACCAATATCCCCAATGTGTATGGCGCCGGAGATGTGGTCAAGGCCCTGGATATTACAGATGGACAGAAGAAGCCCCTCCCCTTGTGGCCATTGGCCTACCAGCAGGGTATTGTGGCGGGGGTCAATATGGCAGGGGGCAAATATCCCTACATCGGGGGGCTTCCGATGAATTCATTGAAATTTCTGAAGGTCCCTATCCTTTCTGCGGGTATCACTACGCCTCCGGATGCAGGGTATGAGGTCCTGAGCACGGAAGATCCCAAAGGCACCTTCTACCGGAGCCTTGTGCTTAAGGATGGCAGGTTGAAAGGGTTTGTGACTATTGGCGCTATTGATGGGGCTGGGATATTGACAGGGTTGATCAAGAACCAGGTGGACATCTCGGAGTTTAAACAGAACCTCCTCCATGAAAAGAGGATCGGCCTGATCCGGATGCCAAGGGAGTGGCGGAATAAGATATTTACAAGAAGGGATGAAACGGGCTACCATGATTCAAATCAATAAAAAATACAGTGACCCGCGGGATACCAGTGGATGCGGTCTTGTCGGATTTATCAATAGAGACGGCAAGCGGGTGGACGGGAGCCACATTATCAAGTCCCTCTGCCTGATGAAGGACCGGGGAAATGGTCTGGGTGCTGGATTTGCCGCCTATGGCATCTACCCGGATATGGCAGACTACTATGCCATCCACATGATGATGGATGATGTCAATGTTAAACCGAATGTGGAGCAGGCGATCGTCCGCTTTTTTACAGTCCACAGGGAGGAGGAGATCCCCACAAGGTCCACCCCCTACATCAAAAATCCACCCCTGTTCTGGCGATATTTTATCGAGCCAAAGAAGGAGGTTATGCTGCCTGGAGAGGGGGATGATGATGTCGTCGTACGGGCAGTCATGGAGATCAATAACAACATATCAGGCGCCTATGTGATATCGAGCGGGAAGAACATGGGGGCCTTTAAGGGGGTAGGAGAGCCTGCGGATATCGCAGACTTCTTCAGCATAGAAGATTACCGGGCCTATATCTGGATGGGGCATACACGATTTCCGACCAATACACCGGGCTGGTGGGGAGGGGCGCATCCGTTTACCATCCTTGACTGGGCGATTGTCCATAACGGGGAGATTACCAGTTATGGGA
>JACRHF010000079.1 GCA_016217665.1 Nitrospirota bacterium
CAGGCTTCTTCCGATGTTACGGGAATAGGGGGTGACCACAAAAAGAATATAGAGGCTTTCCAACATGCCGATCCACTGTTTCACCGTATGAGGAGAAACCTGCAAATCCCTCGAGAGGGATTCATAGGAGATGGCGCTCCCAACCGAATGGCGGAGCAATTCCACCAGAGTTTCCAGGCCCCGGACGTTCCGGACCGATGCCATATCCGGCAGATCCTCACGCAGGATGCGGTCAACATGAGACCGCCGCCAACGCTTGGCCTCTTCTTCGCTCCCTCTTAGAAAGGGCTCTGGGAACCCGCCGAACCTCATGATCTGTTCGAGCGCCGTATCGGCTGTATATTTTCCCTTGACCTCTGCCACAGAGAGGGGATGGAGACGGTAGGAATAAAACCGGCCTGCAAGCGAATCTCCCCCTTTCCGGTAAACATCCAGCCGGGCTGATCCTGTGACAAGAAGACGAGGTCTCACCCCTTCTGTGTCGTAAATCCCTTTAATCCAGCTCTTCCATTTCCTCACCTTATGGAGCTCGTCGAAGATTACGAGATCGCAATCTCGGCGCCACGCCTGTTTCTGGATCAGGATGCGATGCTCTGCACTGTCCATATTGAAATATTCAGAGGTGTCCGGATAAAACGCTTTGGCCAGCGTCGTTTTGCCCACCTGGCGGGGGCCGCTCAGAAGGACTATCTTCCGGTCGAGGTCCATCTTTATCTGATCCTGAAGTCTGCGCTTCATGTGGGCTATTATGCATGAAGCTGCAGGAAAGTCAAGGCTAAAAGGAAATAGACCGCAAAATGGTCAGGATGTCAGAAGGTACATACAAAATTTCACCCACTAAAAGTATAAATCTCTCTTTCCCATCTCGATCTCCTGAAGTTTTTTGAGGGTGGCCTTGCGGAGATGGGCATCCTGGATAGCGGCGGTCTGTTTTTCTATTAAAGACTCGCCGATCTTGCGCAATTCCTCTCCGCCATAGTCGAGGAGGTACTCTTTGAAGCTGAGGATGGAATTGGGGAGGCAGAATTTTTGGATGTGCCCCGGTTTTGCATGGTCCATGAATTCCTGTCCTGTTCGGCCAACCCGGTAGCAGGCAGTGCAGAAGCTCGGTGAAAAGCCATCCTGAGAGATATCCCGGATGACCTCGCTTGTTGATCTCAGGTCACTGGTTGTGAACTGTCCTCTTTCAAATCCAGCCTTGTCCCAAATCCCCCTTAATCCCCCTTTATTAAAGGGGGAAATAGGGGGATTATTCGATGGGGAGGTCTCTGTATACCCTCCCGGATATGTCTTCGAGCTGGCGCTAATCTGGGAGACCCCGATGTGGAAGAGCTTATCTCGAAGCCCTGCACTCTCACGGGTGCTGAGGATAATCCCTGTGTAAGGGATGGCCAGTCTCAATACGGCGATGAGTTTCATGAAGTCCTCGTCAGAGACTGCGGAGGGCAGGTTGGTCGAGAGCGGGGCGTGGGCAGCAGGTTCTATCCTTGGGACTGAGACGGTGTGCGGCCCGACGCCAGACTTTTTCTCTAAGTATCGGGCATGGTAGAGCAGGGCCAGGACCTCAAACCGATAGTCATAGAGTCCGAAGAGGACGCCCATCCCGACATCATCAATGCCTGCCTCCATGGCACGGTCTAAGGCCGTGAGCCTGTGGTGATAATCGCTCTTGGGTCCGGAGGGATGGACCTTTTGATAGGTCGGCAGGTGGTAGGTCTCCTGGAAGAGTTGGTATGTCCCGATACCCGCGGCCTTCAGGCGCCGGAATTCCCCGATATGAAGAGGCGCCACATTCACATTGATCCTCCGGATCTCCCCGTGCCCTATCTTAGTCGAGTAGATGGTCTTTATAGCCCTTTCGAGATAGTCAATGCCGCACTCCCTGGGGGACTCGCCGGCAACGACCAGGACCCTCTTATGCCCGTCCCGGATCAGGGTCTCAGTCTCAGAACGGATATCCTCTTCGGATAAGACCCTCCTTTCCAGGGTCCGGTTGGCCCTTCGGAAGCCGCAGTAGAGGCAGTTGTTGATGCAGGTATTGGTCAGATAGAGAGGGGCGAAGAGGACGAGGCGGTTTCCGTAGATAGATTCCTTTACCCTCTTAGCCGTCTGGTAGAGAAGCCCTGATATCTGCTTGTCCCTGCACTGAAGGAGGACCGCAGCCTCGTCAGGGGTGAGCCCCTTTAGTCCCTCTGCCTTTTGGATGATAGACCTGGCCTCTCTGGCAGAGACATCTCCGGTCGTTTTGAGTGTCTGTTCGATCTCTTCTATAGGAATCATTTCTCTATGCATCTTCAACTGAAAATCCTCGATCAAATCCCCCTTGCCCCCTTTTTTAAAGGGGGGAAAAACTAATCTCCCCCTTTTATAAAGGGGGATTAAGGGGGATTATTTTCGTGATCCGTTGTGAGTCCCGGCTCATGACGGTTCCTCTGAAAAGCAATCTTCCTCCTATTTGCCGTCTCTGGTTCCTGATATCCCGATATCCGTCGGCGCCCTGCCAAGGGAATAGAGGAGGGAGATAGTCTCGGATATCCTGCTTTGGATATCTTCACCTGAAAATACCCCATCCCCACCCTTATCCCTCCCCTTGAAGGGGAGGGTATTTTCAGACTCTTTTGTTGGCTCTTGGCTTAAGAGCGTTTCATCCAGAAACCCCTCTGGCGGGGTCGGGAGACCCCGCCTATTGGTTGGAGACCCTGTAGCCCTATCCTCTCTTGGATATATAGCATAAAGTCTGCGGTATCTTGCCGGGGTCAGGTTGATCATCATGGAGTTTCCCCCTGCCATGAGTGCCTGACGGGTCCCCTCTTTGCCGAAAAGGGTCTCTACCGCAGAGGTGACAAGGGCATTTCCATCATGGGTTATCAGTCTTGTAAGGGCGATGATCTTGAGGAGGGCATCGAGGTCCACCGGCGGTGTGGAGGCGAGCGGGGTGGCCGGATGGGCGATGAGGGGGCCAAAGGAATACATCTCTGTATCAAGAGAGCGTGCTAACAGAATATCCTCAAGGAGGTCCTCTTCCCTCTGGCCAGGCAGACCTATCAGGGAACCTGTCGCGATGATATAGCCTATATCCCTGACACCCTTCAGCGTCTCAATCCTGTCTTCATAGCGGAGGGTGGTGTGGAATTTCCCATAGAGATCCGGATTGGATGTCTCAAACCGGATCAGGACCCCCCTTGACCCTGCATCATAGAGCTCCTGATAACATCCCTTATTCCTCTCCCCAATGCTCAGGATAAGAAGGACGCCGCATCTCTCTCTGATCCTGCGTATAATCTCTGTCAGCCTCTCAGTAGTATAATAACTGTCCTCACCTGATTGGAGTACAAAGGCCCTGAACCCAAGCCGGTTTACCGCTGAGGTGACCACCTCTACAATCTCGTCTGCCTCCATCCGGTATCTCTCAAGGGCATGGTTATCCCTCCGGATACCGCAATAGCCACAATCGTTCTTACAGATGTTGGAGAACTCGATGATCCCGTGGACACAGGAGGAATTCTTGTGGACCTTCTGGCGGATCCTGTTGGCTGTCTGATAGAGGAGGTTTAGCTCCCCTCTTCCGTTGCATCTTAAGAGGGTGAGCATCTCACTTCTTGTGAGGGCTATGCCCTCTTTCCCCTTCCTGATGATCCTTGCGATCTCCGGGTTTAGCCCTTCGGGAGAAGGTTCTCCCTCTGCAAGGTCTTTGTCTTTCTCCTTCAACCGGGAGAAGGCCTCCCTCCACCCCTCCAGGATACTCAGCGCAACCTCTTCCTGGAGCCTGTCCACGATGACGCCGCCCTGGGCAAAGACATAGTCCCCTGTCTGCAGGCCCTCAACATCGGCGAGGGCCTCTTTCTTTTCGCCGTAGTAATCAATGAGGGCTATGTTGTTGCGGATATTAATGATCTTGCCTGGAATGGCGTAGCACATAGGATGAAGACCTCAGGGACACGCTAACAAATCTCAAATCCCCCTCTTTCCCCCTTTTCTAAAGGGGGAGGAAGGGGGATTTACCCGTAAAAGGTGTGGATAAGCTGAAGGCGGGTGTCCCTCACCCTCTCGGAGATAATCTTTGCGACCCTCCTCATGATCAGGAACCCCATGCGATAGTCCCTCTCGATCAGCCCCATGAGCCCCTTGCCGTCAATCGAGAAGACGGTGGAATCCTCGATACACCTTGCAGTGGCGGTAAAGCGGAAGGGGGCGACCAGGGTAGACCAGCCGAATGGTTCAGCAAAATGGGACACGGTGAGCACACTGACGTATTTGCCGCTTCCGACAGTGATGTCTATAGAGATCCTGCCGCCTTTAAGGACATAGAGGTGGTCGGCAGGGGTATCCTCGATAAATATTAAATCTCCTGCACGATAGTGCTCTTCTTTGCATAACGGCTGAATGCTCTCCAGTTCTCCATCTGTCAGCTCTGTGAAAAATTCGATCCTTTTTAAATCCTCATAGACAATCATGGTTAGCCCCCCTTTCTGCACATCCCCTGGATTTCCCGGCATCCTGGCATAAATCCCCCCTTCCCCCCCTTTTTAAAAGGGGGTAGAGAAGAGGGGATTGGTCATTTTCATGATTAAGGCGATTCCCTCCGGTATAAACCTCCTGCAAACCTCCGATAGTCCCATCCCGGGTGTCATGGTCACTGCAGGGATCCCCATGATCGTGATATCCGGTATCACCATATCTAAGCTCTTCATCAGGCTGAGGATCGATGTCAGTTCCACGTCATGGATCGAATAATCGCCTTCCCCTTCTCTCAATATAAGGTCGTCAGGGGAGAAGAGCCTGATGTCTGAAGGCCCGGAGCCTTGATCTGCGATGGCATCGATGACGATGACCCTCCTGTACGATGACAGGATATCGACAAGGCCGACCCCTGCCGTGCCGCCATCGATCAGGTCAACATGATCCGGCAGCCGGCGTCTCTGGAGTTCCTGGATGATATAAATGCCTGCCCCATCATCTCCCATCAGAAGATTCCCCAGACCGATCACCAGGAGGCTCTCTTTATTCAACGAATTTCACCTCAAGGAAATGTGTTGAACAGGAGATGCAGGGATCATAAGCCCTGGTCAGCATCTCCAGTGTACGCTCTATCTCCTCTTTAGGCAGCCCAAGGATCATCGGGACAATGGCCCGGATGTCCTTTTCAATATTGGCGAGGTTCTGCGCGGTCGGGATAATGCAGTTCACTGACTGGATCATCCCCCTCTCATCCACCCCGTATTCATGATAGAGGGTGCCGCGCGGGGCCTCGACAACCCCGACTCCAAGGCCCGCCCTGATGATCTTAGGGGGGACAGAATTGAATTCTGTCCCCGAAAGGTGTTTGAATTCTGTCCCCGAAGAGGGGGGCAAGGGGGTATTTTCAAAAAGCAGATCCAACAGCCGCAGGGAGTCATAAATACAGTGGACCGATTCAACGACCTGGGCCGCATTGTTCATAAAAGGATTTGTGCAGGGGAGTGAAAGACTGAGCCGCGCAGCCGTCTCTTTTGCCTCCGGTGAGAGGTGTGCATGATTGTTGTTCAACCTGGCCAGGGCGCCGACCATGATGGAATTATCCCCTGACCGGACATGCTTTGCTGTGGAGTATTCGATGACCTCTTCTGTGATGAACTCCCGGTACTGGGTCACCTCTGTCAGGGGGGTATCCTTTGAGTAGAGCGTCCCGTCATAGAGGGCATACTCGCCTTCATCATGCAGAGAGCAGTATCGGGTCTCTCTGTTAAATTCAGGGATCTCAAGGCCCTCAAATAACCGGACCGTCTCTTCCATGTCCGGGATGGCCGCTTCAAGGACCTTGCGCACCTCCTGCAGGTCCTTTTGTGTGGGCATCTTTGTGAAGCCTCCGATGGTCATACCGATAGGGTGGACATGCCGGCCGACAAGGATCCTGCAGATCTCGTTGGCCGTCTTCTTTAACCGGAGTCCCCGTTTGACGATGTCAGGGTGGGTCTTTGCCAGCGGGATTACAGAGCCCACCCTGAAGAAGTCAGGGGCCACGAGGAGGTATAAGTGGAGGATGTGGCTCTGCAGGGTCTCAGCGTTCAGCAGGACCTTTCTCAGGAGGACCACCGTCTCTGAAGGGGTGATGCCGAGGGCCGCCTCGCATGCCTTGACAGATGCCGAGGTGTGGCTGATGGCGCATATCCCGCAGATCCTTGAGGTGATATGGGGGGCCTCAGTAATATGGCGCCCTTTAACCATGACCTCAAAAAAGCGCGGGGATTCCACGATCTCCAGGCGGAGTTCCTCGATCCGTCCCTCCCGGATATTCAGGACGATATTGCCATGTCCTTCTATCCGTGTGATATGGTGCAAATGGATATCATGCGACACGAAGGGCTCCTTTTCTCCTACGGAGGAAATGCTATAACTTCCAGTCCATTAAACAGGTTGAACTTGGCCTGGATCTCCTCTTTTGAGAGGCCGTTTGCCATGAGGATATTGCAAAGAGACTCGATATTCGGCTCCTCAACCAACCCCCTGCAGGCGGCGCATGCCTCTCTGTATGTGGGACAGATCGCCTCGCACCCTGCGCGGGTCACTGAGCCGAGACACCACTTCCCCTCCTCAACGAGGCATATATTTCCCCTGGAGCGGCACTCGACACAGACGGGGTAGTCAGGCAGAATCGGCTTTATGTTTAATAACAATCCCTGGACAAACCTCAGAAACTCCTTTTTATCAACCGGACAGCCTGGGATCACAAAGTCTATGGACACGACATCCTTGATTCTTCTGGTAGAGATGGTATCTGAAAACAGGTCTGTTCTGCCATATACCGAGGAGAGCCATGTGCTCTGAGGATGAAAGTTCTTCAGGACATTGACCCCTCCGAGATGGGCACAGGCCCCGAAGGCGATCAGGACCTTGGCCCTCTCCCGGATCCTCTTTAATTCTTCGATCTCAGATTCCCGGGTGATCGAGCCCTCTATAAAGGCGATCTCGTAGTCCTCCCCCTTTTCGCTCATGGCCTCTCTGAAGTTGACGAACTCGATCTGACCTAAGAGGGCAGGGAGCTCATCCTCTAAGTTTAAGACCTGGAGTTGGCACCCCTCGCAGCTTGTAAAGCTAAAGACCCCGATCTTAGGTTTCATCCGAAAATACCTCTACGGTGTCCGTCATTCCCACGAAAGTGGGAATCCAGACCTTTGCCTGCGTTCTGGATTCCCGCTTATGCGGGAATGACATTTTCATACCCCTGGATCAAATCCCCCCTTCCCCCCTTTTCTAAAGGGGGGGAAAGGAATCTCCCCCTTTGAAAAAGGGGGATTAAGGGGGATTTTCATAGTCTACAACGCCTCCTGCAGTTTCCTTGCCTCTAAGTATGAGAGCACGGGGCCGTTCTGGCACAGATAAATGCCGTTGATCTGGCAGTGTCCGCACTTGCCGATACCGCAGCGCATCCGGCGCTCTAAATCAAGGTAGATATTCCCTTCAAAGACCCCTTTCGCCAGGATCTCCCGGATGACAAACCGGTACATAACCGGCGGCCCCACGATAGCGGCGATTGTTTTTAAGGGGTCTATACTGATGTGCCTGAATAATCCTGTGATGACCCCCACATGCCTGGTCCAAGATGGGTCTGCCGCATCAACGGTGATATGGGTCTCGATAGCAGGATCCCTCTCCCATTCTGAGACCTCTTCCCTGAAAAGGAGATCTCCCGGCTTCTTGGCCCCGATGAGCAGGATTACCCGTTTGTATCGTCCCCTCTCCTGCAGGACATGTTTGATCAGCGACCTCAGCGGTGCCAGCCCAAGGCCGCCTGCCACGATCAGGATATCTTTCCCCCCGATCTTTTCTATTGGGAACCCATTTCCATAAGGGCCCCGGATCCCTATCTTATCATTGACAGAGAGTTTGTGCATGGCATTCGTAAGGTTTCCCATAGAGCGGATACAGAGCTCAAACGTCTTGCCTGAATCCACCGGGGGAGAGGAGATGGATATCGGGGCCTCACCGATGCCGAACAGAGAGATGAGGACGAATTGACAGGGCCTGTGCCGGAGGCTTCTTCCATGATCCAGTCTGATCGTAAATAGCCTCTCTTTGTCTGTCAACTGACGTACATCAATAACCGTTGCCGGCATCGGCAAAAAATTAAACATTTTCTCTGACCCGATCCATCACATGGTTAAAGATATCTATAATGCTGATTTTTGCAATGCAATAATCAATACACCGTCCGCACCCCACACAGCCTGATCTCCCAAACCTCTTTTTGAGATAGACCTCTTTTTTAAAGACCCTGTGCCTGACCCTTTCAGCGGCATCCTTTCGGAAGTTTTCGCCACTGGCCACCTTGCAAAAACCCCTTAGTTGACAGCCATCCCATCTCCGGGTCCTGACCCCCTTCTCCATATCAGGACATATCTCATCCGACACATCAAAGCAGTAGCAGGTCGGACAGACAATGACACAGGCGCCGCAGGAAAGACACTTCTTCCCCTCGATGTCCCAGATCTCATTATGGTAGGCCTCCTTTAAGTGGTGGGAGAGCATCTCCAGATCGCCCCGGATGACCTTCTTAAATCCCTTTTTTCGCTCCGCCCTGGCCTTCATGAGGTCTACCCAGTCATCGTATGCCGCCTTTTTAAAGGAGCCATCCTCCTCAACGATCTCTCTTCCGGCCTCGGTTGCCACGTGCACATAGTATCTTCCCCCGATATCCGTAAAGAAGAGGTCAAAGCCTTTATAGGCGATATGGTACCCTTTATCAAAACAGAGGTGGTTTTCTTTGCACGGTCCCAGGCACTCATAGCCGATGATCACGGTGGAGCGTCTCCTCGTGAGGTAATTTGCATCAGAGGGTTCTTCGGCTAAGACCTCATCCATGAGATTGATCGCATTGATGTCACAGGGGTGAACAAATGTGAGCGCCTGTGGACGGCCCTGGGCAATCACCTCGGCCTTCGTGATATCCCTGAGGTCAAACTCAAGGAGCACCTCGTTGTTGGGGTAGATCCATTTTACCGGGGGGAGGAGGGTGGTATCATATTGTGGAGATACAGCGGCAGGGTCCTCTATCCGGTCGAAGATAAAACGGTCCTCTTTGGCAAGAGGGGCAATCACATCATAGTGGGAAAGAAGACAGCGGATGAACCTATCAATATGGTGGTATTCGATAGTTACATCCATCGGTATCTATCATAGTTTTTCACAAGAGATATGTCAAACCATTTCAGGGATGCTTAGATGCCTTTACCCAAATCACGTGCTGCCACATAGGTCGTCCGGATGAGGCCCAGTTCGTACTTGTTCCCCAGGTCAGGATGGGTTGGGACGACATGGAAGAAGAATCCATAACCCTCCCGCTCGTCAGGCGGGACAATGGCGGCATAGCTGTAAAAACCCTCCCATATCTCGCCTAACCGCTTCATGGGGATGATGCCCATGGACTTAAACTCCCCCCGCTTGTCCATAGTCCCCTTGAAGATCTCAACCGTGACATCTGCCGGAGAGATTGGGCCAAGGTCAATCGTGATGATCACCTCAAAATCCTTCAGGATATTCCCCTCTTCGTCTCTTGCAAACTCCCCCTTCTCGATAGAAACGATCTTGATATATTCCCAGTTTCTCTTCAGCCAGGCCTTCCACTCTGCCAGCGACTTTGCCTTTGCAAAGTGCCCATCCGCCAACCTCTCTCCGCGCTCTAAGGCGGGGATGTACATGGTGTCGGTATAGTCCTTGACCATCCGTTCTGTGCTGAATTCAGGCATGATGGTCCGCATAGACTCTTTCACCACGCTCATCCAGCCCTCCGGGATCCCGGACTTGTTTCTGCTGTAATATAAAGGGATAATCTCATTCTCTAATTTTTGATAGATATCTTCGCTGTCAATTTGATCCTGCCGCTCTTCGTCATCAAAGTTGTTTTCACCGCCGATCGGCCATCCGTTCTTCCCGTTGAAACCCTCGACCCACCAGCCGTCCAATACGCTGAAATTAACAGCGCCGTTAATCCCCGCCTTCTGGCCGCTGGTCCCGCTGGCCTCGTAAGGCCTCCTTGGGGTATTCAGCCAAATATCCACACCAGATACAAGGTGCCGGGCAAGGTGCATGTCATAACCCTCGACCATGACAACCTTTCCGGCAAAGTCTTTCATCTGAGAAATCTCATGCACCCGGGCAATAAAGGTCTGGCCGGGCCTGTCCGCCGGGTGTGCTTTACCCGCGAAGATGAGTTGCACAGGTCTGTCCTTATGATTCAGGATCTTCTTCAGCCGCTCCAGGTCCCTGAAAATCAGGGTGGCCCGTTTGTATGTGGCGAATCTTCTGGCAAATCCGATCGTCAGGGCATCCGGGTTTAGAGTGATCTCCGGAGTCTTTCCCTTTTTGGTCTGTGATGCGAATCTCTGAGACTGGAGGGCCAGCTTGTGCTGGAGGGCCCTGAGCATCCGTTCCTTTAACACCCAGCGTACATCCCACAATTCTTTGTCAGGTATCCCATAAATCTTTTCCCATCCATCGAAATCCACAAGCCTGTCCCTCCATCCGGATTCCAGGTACTTATCCAGCAGTGCTCCGATGGAGGGATCCAGCCAGGTCAGGGTGTGCACCCCATTGGTGATATGCCCTATAGGGATCTCTCCCAGGGGGATACCGGACCAGACATCGTTCCATATTGTCCGGGAGACATGGCCGTGGAGTTTGCTGACCCCGTTGCTCTGGGCCGCAAAGTGGAAGGCCAGGATGGTGAGGCTGAACATATCAGAGCCCCCTCCTGTGGGGCGGAGGCCGATCCGCATGAACTCATGGAGTTTGATTTTTTCCTTCTCAAAATATTTTTTAAAATATTTTTCCATCAGGATGAATGAGAACTCATCATTGCCGGCCGGGACAGGGGTATGGGTCGTAAAGATAGTGTTGGCCTTTACCGCCTCCAATGCCTCAGCAAAGGTTAAGCCATCCCCCCGCATGAGATCCGTAATCCTCTCGATCCCCATGAATACCGAGTGTCCTTCATTCATATGCCAGACTGTAGGGGTGATGCCGACGGCCTCTAATGTCCGTACACCGCCGATCCCCAGCAGGATCTCCTGGGAGATCCTCGTCTCAATATCGCCGCCGTAGAGGTTATAGGTCAATCTCCTGTCCTCAGGGCTGTTCTCCTCGATATCCGTATCTAATAAGAAGAGGGAGATCCTGCCGATCTCGATCTTCCATACCCCGGCATGACATACCCTTCCGGACAGGTCCACACTGATCCTGATATCATGGCCAGCCTGATCCTTTACCGGTTTCAAAGGCATGTCTGCAAAATCATAATGGGTATAGACCGCCTCCTGCTGGCCCTTCTTGTTGATCTGCTGGATAAAGTAACCCTGTCTGTAGAGGAGCCCCACCCCCACAAACGGGAGCCCTAAGTCACTCGCGGCCTTACAATGGTCGCCTGACAGCACCCCTAATCCGCCGGAATATATCGGGATAGATTCATGGAGTCCGAATTCTGCGGAGAAATAGGCCACCAGCAGACTTCTCCAACCGGGATAGTGTTCAGCAAACCATGTGCTCTTTAAGGAACAATAGGCATCAAACCCGGACAAGACATGTCTGTAGGCATCAATGACCTCTTTTTTGGAAACGGCCTCTATGAGCGACTCCCGGCTCAACCTTCTCAGGAAGATGACAGGGTTTCTGTCCACCTCTTTCCAGAGGCGGCTGTCGATCAGTCCAAAGAGGTCCTGGGCATCCATGTGCCATGACCACCAGACATTATAGGCAAGCCGGTTCAGACCGTTCAGGATAGTCACCGGGGTTTCTGATTGTGTCATAAGGAAAGTCCTTTCATATTAATGATAGCATGTGAGTTAGAACGTTGGAAAATTTACACGGATATTCATCAGCGGTCAAGTATTTTATTGGGCCGCGGGGTGCCCCCCATTCACTTCACCAGGCTTCTCAAGAGGGCAAGGTTCACCCTGTCCTCCTCCATCTCCTTCCCCTTCGGGGTCTCAATGATCCTGGGGATATCTTTAAATCTCTTATCATTCATCAGCAACCGAAAGGCCCTGATCCCGATATGCCCCTTTCCAATCTGTTCGTGTCTGTCCACACGGCTGCCCAACCCCTTCTTAGAGTCATTGACGTGAAAACAGGCCACCGAGTCAAGGCCGACTGTCCTGTCAAAGTCGCTGATGACCTTATGGTATCCTTCAGGGGTACGGATGTCATAGCCTGCCGCAAAGAGATGACAGGTATCAAGGCAGGTTTTGATCCTGTCTTTTTCCCGCACGCCGTCTTTAATTTGCCGGAGGTGCTCAAATCGATAGCCGATACTGGTCCCCTGACCCGCCGTGGTCTCTAACGCGATAGCCACGCCCCACCCCTCTGTCCGGTGAAGTACTGTGTTGAGCGAGTTCGAGATATTCCGGATGCCTGTCTCTTCTCCTGCCTCAAGATGGGCCCCGGGGTGTATGACGATACAGGGGATCTCAAGGGCCTTGCACCGTTCCATCTCACGGATCAGCGCGTTAATGGACTTCTCCTTGAGGTCCCGGTGGCTTGTTGCCAGATTGATGAGGTATGAATCATGGGCGATCACTTTAGAGATCTTACTCTTGGCCCTGAGGGCCAGGAATGTCCCGATCTCCTCTGGTCTCAGAGGCCTCCCCTGCCACTGATTAGCATTTTTCGTGAACACCTGGATGGCGGTGCAGGAGAGAGAGGTCCCCCGTTCGATGGCCTTGTCCACACCCCCTGCGATAGACATATGGGCGCCAAGAAGCATAGGCTATTATAGCCCAGAACGCTTCTCTTGACATCTGACTTTCCATATTATATAGTGCAGTCACATTGAAAGTGATAACCAGTATCAAATTGTGGCCCATAGACAGGGGGTGTCTTCCTCTGTTAGGATAAGATGTCTATGCACCATCATGGAACAGAAGCGATAAAAGCCGGCGAGAAGATAATCATTGTCGGCAATCCCAATGTTGGAAAGAGCGTCATCTTTGGCCTCCTCACCGGAAGGTATGCAGACGTTTCAAACTACCCCGGTACCACAGTGACCCTGACAACAGGTTCCTATCACATGGGTGGGGTAGATACCCTGGTCATTGATACACCGGGTGTGAATACCCTGATACCGATGTCTGAGGATGAAGTGGTCACAAGGGATATCCTCATCAATGAGCCTGTAAAACAGATCGTGCAAGTCGTTGACGCCAAGAACCTGAGCCGGGGTCTCGTCATAAGCATCCAGCTCGTTGAGATGGGGCTCCCCTTTGTCCTTGTCCTGAATATGTGGGATGAGGCCAACAGCCGCGGCATTAATATCGATGTTGAAAAGCTGGCCGCCGCGATCGGGACAACGGTTATCCCGACGGTCGGTGTCGAGAGAAAAGGGCTAAAAGAGTTGCGGGAGGCCCTTTATAAGAGGAGTTTTCCTTCCATCGCTATCAATTATGGGGGGGCCATAGAGAACGGGATCAAGAGGTTAGAGTCTCTCCTCCCGGAGGTGAACATATCTAAACGGGCCATCTCCCTGATGCTCCTTGCCGGGGATGAGAGCCTTAAACCCTGGCTTAAAGGGCATGTCGGCATAAACGACATCCCCAAGATTGAATCGATCCGGCGTGATATCCAGGATAAGTATTATGAACCGCTGGGTTATATTATCAATCAGATCAGGTTAAAAAGATGTGAAAAGATCATTGGCGATGTCCTGTCGAAAAATCAGACGGATAGAAGCCCCATCACGGTCCATCTCGGCAACTGGGCAATGCATCCGGTATGGGGAATACCGGTACTCCTTGCGGTGCTATTTCTGACCTATGAATTTGTCGGTGTATTCGGGGCCCAGACCCTCGTAGATCTCCTGGAACACAAGCTTTTCGGGAGTTATATCAATCCCTCTATGACCAGGGTTGTGACCCTGTTGATCCCGGATACCTTTTTCCGGGACCTGCTGATCGGTGAATATGGGATCATTACTATGGCCCTCACTTATTCCATTGCGATCATATTGCCCATAGTCGGGACATTCTTTATCGCCTTCGGTCTCCTCGAGGACTCCGGATACCTCCCCAGGCTTGCCATGATGGTCAACAAGATATTCAAGCTCATGGGCCTTCACGGCAAGGCGGCGCTCCCGATGGTCCTTGGATTGGGGTGCGACACGATGGCTACCCTGACCGCACGGATCATGGAGACCAGGAAGGAGCGGGTCATTGTCACACTCCTCCTTGCCCTCGGTGTGCCCTGTTCAGCGCAATTGGGTGTCATCTTAGGCATGTTAGGGGGGATATCCTTTCATGTGACCCTGCTCTGGATCTTTATTGTGGTGCTGGTCTTGTTTTTGGTAGGATTTATGGCATCGAAGGTGATAAAGGGAGAGAGTTCTGATTTTGTCTTTGATATCCCGCCCTTTAGGGTACCCATCCTGACAAATATCCTGTTCAAGACCCTTTCGAGGATAAAATGGTATCTGAAAGAGGCTGTGCCGCTTTTTATCCTGGGAACATTAATATTGTTTACACTGGATAAAACGGGTGTCCTGGAGGTGATCGAGGCCGTCGCCTCCCCGATAGTGGTAGGTTTTCTCGGCCTGCCCCAGAAGGCGACAGACGCCTTCCTGATCGGGTTCCTGCGGAGAGACTATGGGGCCGCAGGCCTCTATGCCCTTGCTGAGGCGGGGGAACTAAACCCCAATCAGATCTTAGTCAGCCTCGTGACGATTACCCTCTTTGTCCCCTGTGTGGCAAACTCCATGGTGATGATCAAAGAGCGGGGCTTAAAGACGGCTGCAGCGATCACAGCCTTTATCTTCCCTTTTGCATTCCTGGTGGGAGGTGTGCTAAATTTTGTCCTGAATGGGTTTGGTATTAAATTGTGACGATGCCGCAAAGAGGCCATCTGCGGCGTTGCGCTGCATCCTTCGTCGTTGCGGCGTACCTAAAAAAGTACGCCTCACTCCTCAGGATTTGCGCGCCTTGCATATGACCTCTTTGCGGCATCGTCAAATGATGTATCTGT
The DNA here is from genome assembly GCA_016217665.1 of Nitrospirota bacterium. Taxonomy (GTDB): domain Bacteria; phylum Nitrospirota; class 9FT-COMBO-42-15; order HDB-SIOI813; family HDB-SIOI813; genus JACRHF01. The sequence continues at coordinate 14,980 of JACRHF010000079.1, forward strand.
GTGAGGGAATAGCGAATGGACTACTGGAAATCAAAAGAACAGCGGCTTGAAGAGGACAGGATAGATGAGCTCCTTGAGCTGACCTGGATGTTGATTGAAGATGGAGAAGCGACCGTAGATAATATCGCCGGGAAATCCGAAGACCCTCTGGCGTCTTCCCTGCTGAAGGATATCGAGTCCTTTGGGTTGATCTCTATTGATCATCACAGCGGGAAGGTTGCCTTTAAAGAGTCGGGGGAGAGAAGGGCGGAACAGATCATCCGGCGGCACAGGATTGCTGAGCGGCTCCTTTCTGAGGTCTTTGAAGTAGAGGAACGCCAGATGGAGGATCATGCCTGTGAATTGGAGCATACCCATGTCCTGGGGCAGGTGGTCGTGGACAGTATCTGCACATTCCTGGGACATCCCCCGACCTGTCCTCACGGGAAGGTCATCCCGAGAGGGGAGTGCTGCAAAAAGTTCTCCCAGGATGTCAAGCCTCTGGTAGGGGCATTGACAGATCTTCGCATCGGAGAGGAGGCGAAGATCGTCTTTATCTCATCGAAATATCATGCCCGGCTTGACCGTCTGAGTTCTCTGGGGATTATTCCGGGAAGTGTGATTCGCCTCCACCAAAAACAGCCGACCTATGTCATACGAATAGGGGAGACAGAGCTGGCCTTAGATAAAGACCTGGCGAAGGAGATCTTTGTAAAGAAAATATGAATTGACAAAGAGGACATATCAGAGTGAAAATAGTTTTTATAACCAGGGAGGTGAAAAGATGAGCAGAGAAAAGATTGTAAAGGCGCTTAATCAGGATCTTGCTTTAGAGATTGCAGCGACACTTCAATATCTGCATCACCACTGGACCGGAGAGGGCTATGACAGCCCTGCGGTTCTTGAGCTGTTTGAAAAAATATCGCGGGATGAGATGAAACACATGGAGATGCTTGCAGAAAGGATCAACTATCTGGGTGGTGACCCCACCCTCGTCCCGGCAGAGATCAAAAAGGGCGGCGACCTCTATAAGATGATAAAGGACGACCTTGATGGCGAAAACATGGCGATAAAACAGTACAAGGCCCATATCAAACTCTTTGATGAGCTGGGCGATCCGACAAGCAGGCTGATGATGGAGAAGATCCTAAGTGATGAAGAGCGCCATGCAGATATCTGGGAGACCACACTGGGGATAAAAAAATAGGGCTAAGGTGAGCCGATGGCAGTATTAAAGATTGTAACCTATCCTGACCCCCGCCTTCAGCAAAAAAGCAGACCGGTGGAGAAGTGGGACAAAGAGCTCTATAAGCTCATAGAAGATATGGAACACACACTGGATGCCGCCCCGGGGCTCGGACTTGCGGCCGTCCAGGTCGGGGTTTCCCTGCAGGTCTTCCTTTATGATGAGAATGCAGGGGAAGAAAAATCAACAAAGAGTTACAGGGCCATGATAAACCCGGAGATCCTCTTCCGGGAGGGTGAGATAAGGGAAGAAGAGGGATGCCTGAGCATCCCGGATTACAGAGATACGGTTGTAAGGGCGGCTGTTGTCAGGGTAAAAGGGTTTAACAAGGAAGGGGAGCCTGTAGAGGTTATTGGGGAAGGCCTGCTTGCCAGGGTGTTCCAGCATGAGATAGACCACGTCAATGGGATCCTCTTTATCAATAGATTGAGCAGCCTCAAGAGGGGTCTGTTCCTGCGGAGGATGAAGAAGCTTCAAAGGCAGACGAAGGCGGAGCTGTCAGGAAAGGTATGACAGTGGAAGCGGGTTCGGCCGTCGTATTCATGGGAACCCCCTCCTTCAGTGTCCCCTTTCTCAATGCCCTGTTAAAAAGTGGAAGGCGAGTTGCAGGGGTTCTCACACAACCGGATAAACCCAGGGGGAGGGGGCAGAGGCTGACGATCCCTCCGGTCAAAGAGTTTGCCATTGAACATAAGCTTTCCATATTCCAGCCGGGACGGCTTTCTGACCCTTCGGTTATAGAGCAGATAAAGAGGATCCATCCTGAATATATCGTCGTCGTTGCCTACGGTAAGATCGTCCCTGCAGAGATCTTAAGGATCCCTGAGAAGGGGTGCATTAATGTCCACGCCTCTCTCCTTCCCGAATACCGCGGGGCATCCCCTATTCAATGGGCCATCATCGAGGGGCGGACTTATACGGGTGTCACCACCATGGTCATGGCTGAGACACTGGATACCGGGGACATATTACTCCAGGAGGGGATAGGGATTAATAGAAGTGATACAGCCGGGGGACTGAGTATCAGGCTCTCAGAGATCGGTGTGGCACTTCTTGTCAGGACATTGGATGGTTTAGACCGGGGGGAGCTAATCCCGAGACCTCAGGACCATGCAAAGGCTACTTATGCCCCGCTGCTCAAGAAAGAGGACGGCCTGATAGACTGGGGGGCGGGATCAGAGGAGATCTTTAATAAAATACGGGGGTTTGACCCATGGCCCGGAGCCTATACCTTTTATAAAGGGGGGCGATGGGGGGTCTGGAGAGCAGAAGTCCATGAAAAAAGGGGTTCAACCCATTCCCCGGGTGAGATCATCAGGGCCCAGCCTGATGGGATTGTCGTTGCCACAGGAGATGGCGCCTTAAAGATTACAGAGATACAGGCAGAGGGGAAGAGGCGGATGCCCGTTGCCGAGTATCTGAGAGGGCATAAGGTGGAGAGAGGGGTAATCCTGGGCAGCGGAGAAGGCAAGAAGTATTGATGGCCATGTAAAAAGTCTCGGTAGTGGACGGCTTCGTAATAAGCTCCATATGCAAGGCGCACAAATCCTGAGGAATGAGGCGTACTTTTTAGGTACGCCGCAGTGACGAAGGATGCAGTGCAACGCCGCAGATGGACTTTTTACGAAGCCGTCAAGATTGACACGGTGTAAAACATGCTTATAATATCCTTGTATCATTAAATTTAATCCGGAGGATGAAAAGGTGAACATCAATACATTAAAGACGACCTTCTTTTTGGCCATTCTGGCCGTGCTGTTTGTCTCCGTAGGGCAGATGTTAGGGGGACGGAATGGGGCGACGATGGCCCTGATCATGGCGGGTCTAATGAACGTGGCGGCATATTGGTTCAGCGATAAGATCGTGTTAGCCATGTATAGGGCCAAAGAGGTTAAGGAGGCGGAGGCCCCGGAGCTCCACAGCATTGTCCGGGGATTGGTCATGAGGGCCCATCTGCCGATGCCGAAAGTCTATATGATGGATAACCCCGCCCCGAATGCCTTTGCCACCGGGAGGAATCCGGAGCATGCCGCCGTGGCGGTTACCACAGGGATCATGGGGCTTCTGTCGAGAGAGGAACTCACTGGTGTGATAGGCCATGAACTTTCGCACATCAAAAACCGTGATATCCTGATCAGTACTATTGCGGCTACGATTGCAGGGGCGATTAGCTACCTGGCGCACATCGCCCAGTGGGGAATGATGTTCGGAGGGCGCCGGGATGCAGAAGACCGTAACCCCCTGGGCTCCATTTTGACGATCGTTATGATGATACTGGCCCCCATAGCCGCCATGTTGATCCAGATGGCCATCTCCCGCTCCCGGGAGTACAAAGCGGATGAGGGAGGGGCATCCATATGTGGAAATCCACGGGCCTTGGCAGACGCATTAAAGAAACTCCAGGCCGGGGTACGGCGTATCCCGATGGAGGCTAATCCGTCAACGGCCCATATGTTTATCGTCAGCCCCCTTACCGGGGGAGGATTGCTCTCCCTGTTCTCCACCCACCCGCCTATAGAAGAACGCATAGCACGTCTTGAGGCCATGGGATTAAGGCGCTAAAGGGCAAAAAATTCCTTCGGCAAATTTTTTTGTTGACAACACCTCGACAATTATGCTAACTATGAACACCTTTTAAGGAAGTTATCTTCAAAACAACAGTAATCTTTTTTATCGAGGGGTGGTACCAATGAAAAAAGTTATTATTGTCTTGTCCTTTTTAGTCCTTGTGCTCTCGCTCTTCAGCCTTGTCGAATTGAGGTCTACACACGCGGAATATGCCGACCTGACGCTGAATAAATATGCAGAGCAGGCCGGAATGCCGCCTGTCATATTCCCGCACTGGTTCCACAGGATCCGGTTTAAATGTAAGGTTTGCCATGAGGATATCTTTATCATGAGACAGGGATCCAATGATATCAATATGGGAAAGATCATCCAGGGCGAGTATTGCGGGAAATGTCATAACGGAAGGATAGCCTGGGCGCCTCTTTATTGTGACAGGTGTCATTCAGGGGCGAGTACCGTTGTGATACCACAGGCACGGGGATTCCTTAAATGACGGCTTCGTAAAAAGGCTTGAAAGTGGACGGCTTCGTAAAAAGCTCCATCTGCAAGGCGCGCAAATCCTGAGGAATGAGGCGTACTTTTTAGGTACGCCGCAATGACGAAGGATGCAGCGCAACGCCGCAGATGGACTTTTTACGAAGCCGTCTTAAGTAGGCGTTACATTATAGAGAAGTCATAGAGGTTAAAAGAGGGGGGCTTTATAATGAGTGGCAAGAATAAATTCAGGTTCTTATTATCCACCATATTTATGGTGATTTCTGTACTGATTATAGTCGCATGCGCACAAAGGGAGGTCAAACAAGAAGCCCCGGCCGTAGAGACACCGCCTGCCGCCGCAGAAGCGGCACCTCCACCAGCCGCTGAACCGGCCCCTGCAACTGAGGCAAAAACAGCCCCTTCTGCGCCGGCGCCTGAGGCCGCCCCAGCTCCTCAAGCAGCGGCTACTCCTGCTTCGGCCCCTGCCACGGGTGCTGCAGGGGTCCCTGATCAATACAAAGATATAGACCCATCCCTCTTGATCTATTTAAGCTCAAGAGGCGTTCTTGCAGGTACGGGTGATCCGTCGGGGGTGGCAGGAGATGCAGAAAAGGTAGGCCGGTTGGCTCATCCTGCCGCTATGGAGCTTGCCAAGCTTCCCAAAGACCAATATGGATTGGTTGATTGGGCTGTCGCTATCAAAAGCGGCATGCTCAAACCACTGGACTCCCTGGAACCCGGGGCTGCTCCAATGCCTCCTTTCAACTTAGATATCGTGGTCCATACAAAGAGCAATTTTATGCCGGATGTCGTATTCCCTCATTATACGCATACTCTGTGGTTAACCTGCACAAATTGCCACGTCCAGATCTTTCAGATGAAGGCCGGTGGTAATCCGGATATGACGATGGCCAAGATAGCCGCGGGAGAATATTGCGGAAGGTGCCATAACAGGGTGGCATTCCCACTCACGGACTGTGCCCGTTGTCATGTGAAACCGAAAGAGGCCGCCGCCTCGCCTGCACAACAGAAATAATACTATATAGGTATGATAACCCTTGATTCGAGCTTCCTGGATAGTAGTGATAATGGTCATCGTGGGGTGTATAGTTGTTGCCCCTGTTGTATTGGCCCAGGAGACAGGAATATCCCCTGAGGAAGGCACCGTAGTTCATGAGGTACGGATTCCAAAGGGGGCAGATAAGTTTATCCCTGCCGTGTTGACGATAAAGCTTGGAGAAGCGGTAACCTGGATCAATGAGGATGACAGGGGACATCCGGTTGCCAGCATTCCAGGACAGGGGACTAATGATAAGGAAATTTTTTCCCAGCCGATAGCCCCGGGCAAATCATGGAGCCATACTTTTAAGAAGGCCGGTGAGTATCCCTATTTCTGTTATATACACTATGTGATGATGGGGGCAATAATCGTTGAGGGCGACCAGGGACAGCCAAATTAGTCCATAGTGAAAATGGCAATAAAATGGATTCACCGTACCTTACTCGTAATAGCCCTTCTCTCTTTTAGCCTGTTGGTATTTTATTCATCAACGGCCTATACACAGCAAAACACCCCTCAAGAGGTACCGCAGCAGGGGGCGCCCCAGCAACAGCAACAGGCGATCCCTCTGCAGATATTGCCAAAGGATAATGCCGGAAATGTCGATTGGGTAAAGTCACTAAACCAGGGGATCATAAAGCCGTTAGAGTCTCTGGACCCTAATAAGCCGTCCTCCCCGGTGATTGATCTGGATATTGTCTTTAAGGTCAAGGGGGAATTGCCTGATGTGGTGTATCCCCATTACCCGCATACGCAGTGGCTCGCCTGCAATAACTGTCATCCAAAGATATTTATTATGCAGGCCGGGGCCAATAAGGTAACCATGAAGAAGATCGAGGAAGGCCAGTTCTGCGGAAGATGTCACGGCATTGTAGCCTTTCCTCTCTCCAACTGCACGAGATGTCACTCTAAACCCAAGCGGTAGGCCGGTTGTCTGATTCCTGATAGTCTCGTAAAAAGTTTTGACAGCGGACGGCTTCGTAAAAAGGCCATCACCCACAAAAGTGGGTACCCGAAGGCGCGCAAATCCTGAGGAATGAGGCGTACTTTTTTAGGTACGCCGCAATGACGAAGGATGCAGCGCAACGCCGTACGACCCATTGCATTTACTTCGTAGCAATGGGTACCCCGCTTTTTACGAAGCCGTCATTTCCTA
>JACRHF010000076.1 GCA_016217665.1 Nitrospirota bacterium
CGTCCGCTGTCGAGATTCTTTATGAGGCTGTCAATTTTAGTAAGTTTGCAGAGTATTTCGGAGGAGAGGTTATTGGAAATATTTACTGACATTGATTTCATATTTCCGGTGGTCCAGAGAGCGGACAATCGACCTGCCCTGATTTTCAGAAAGGTCGATTACATTGCCATCTATCTCGTTTCCCTCTGGGTCTGTGATCAGTTTTATACGGGGTTTATGGATATTGGTAGGGGTTGGATTGGCCTTTGTGACGACACCCAGTTCCCGTGTGTTCAGTAAAAGCAGGGTCCCTACAGGATAGATTCCAACGACATTGATAAAGATCTTCAGTAAGATTGGGTCAAAGGCAGTATTGCTCTTCTTTACCATAAAGGAGAGGGCCTTATCCGGGATGAAGGGGTTGCGATTGTAGATCCGGGCAGAAGTGAGGGCATCATAACAGTCCGCAATACTTGTTATTCTCCCAAACAGGCTGACCCTCCTCGGTGTTGCGAGTTTTGGGTAGCCTGAGAGGTCGTAGTTCAAGTGATGCTCGAAGCTTACCATGATCATTCGTATGGCCTGCTCCTGAAGGCCTTTTAACTTGAGGAGGGTCTTTACCCCATTCACGGGGTGTTTTCTCATGAGCTCCCACTCCTCTGCCGTGAACTCAGTGGGCTTATTCAAAAGCTCCAAGGGTAACCCTGTCTTTCCTATGTCATGAAAGAGCGCGGCGATCCCCAGCTCACTTAATTCTCTCCTGTGATACCCAAGCCGCTGTCCCATGGCAATGGATAGGATTGATACATTCACTGAGTGGTTATAGGTATATTCATCATAGGCCCTCAGGGTAGTAAGTCCAAGGAGGGTAGATTCCTCTTGGAGCATGACGTCTACCATGGATTGAACGAGTCTTTTTGCCTTTTTTATGCCTGCGGAGTTTTTTAATTTTTCACTGTCCATGATCTCAGAGGCCACGGCGATTGTCTTGAAGTATATCTTTTTTGCCATTTCCCGGGTATCTTCGAGCACATGGTCGAAATTCTCTACCTCTTCTTTAACTCTGTCTATTGTAATGCGTGTCACAGCTAACGATGTGAGCTTGTTAATAAACTCCTCAAAGGATTGAGGGGATTTTAGATCCGTGCTGATAAATGCATATATAAATCGTTTCAGCTCATCTATAGATAGATGGGTAGAGAACGTAATCGAACCTACCCCCCTCTTTTTCATCTCCTCTATCAAGAACATAGAGGCTAAGAAATTTTCGATATCGACCTTGATCTTTACCTCATCAATAAAGAGATGCTCCTGAACTACCTTGAGAGAAAAGGATTCATCCTCTGCCAATAATAAATGGATAAATTCTATCACTTTGTCTACGGTACTGTTCAGTGCGACATTTTTTAAGTCATGTATCAGTGCTGTCTTAAACAGTATATAAAGGCTATTTATAAAATCCTTTCCTATGGAGCCCCGCTTCTCTACAAACAGTCTGTCTTTCATCTCTTCTCCTTCTCTATTTCTTGCAATGCATCCTCACATATCTTTTGTATCCCCTTATCCGATGAGGAACTGCCTTCCCTTAAGATCGCAATGGCCTCTGGTGTAGACAACCTCTTGAGGGCAAGCACGGTATACACCCTTTGTTCCTCGATCTTTGATTTTCCAAAGAGCCAGGAACGTTTCATCAACGTCTCCTTTAGAAAGGGTAAGACCTCATTTGTTCCCAGAATTCCTAGGGCGTCAAAGAACTCCCTTTTTTCTATGACCTCTTTGGAATCGAAGCCATCTCCGGATATGATATTTAACAGGTGGGGTACAGCTTTTCTGTAGTTGAGTGTGGATAAATTCTTTAAGGCCATCATGCGCACGGCACTGTTGTTATCCTTGAGGAAAGAGATCAGCAGGTCCTTTGCCTCCGCACTCTTGATCTCGGTGAGGGTATGGACTATCTCTTTTCTGATCCTTGGTTCGTCATGATCTTTGATCTTCTTAAGATAAGATACGGACTTCGGGTCCCCTATCTTACCTAGTATATAAACAATATTTCTGACAACGAACCAATTATTATCCCCTATCTTCCTCAGGAGAGGCTCGATATTTTCTTTCGCGATAAGTGCAAGGACGTCACAAAAAAGGCGGCGGGTTTTCATCTGATCAAGCGCCCCTATCATAGCCGCCAACGGTGCAACCGCATTTTTGTTCAACATCGAAAGGAATGAGAAGAGTGCATCCGTATCTTCTGACTTACTAACATTTATAGAGAGTGCGAATTGCTGCAGGAATTCCTCTTCACCCAGGGCATCAATGGTCGTCTGTATTACTTGTGCATGTGTCCGGCTGAAATTATTTTCCTCCTTTGAAAGGGTTTTGAGCGTCGTCAATATGGGGATTATGCGCCTGTAATCCCCGGATAGAGCGAGCGATTTGATTGCCTTTTCTATATTTGTCATTATCTCAGTATAGCTTTCAATCTCCTTCTCTATCTGGAGGATATGGAAGAGGATGTCCAACAACTCAGAGATTAGGTCCATCCCCTCTTCCTTGTCCATTTCACATTGGACCCGCTCTATCTCCTCAGGCGTCAGGGCGAATATTTCGGAGAAGGGTTTTCCATAGATGTGTTCTATCTCAAGCTCAACGCCGGCAGGCTCAAGTATTGTCGTTCCCTGCTGTTCACTCACTGCTTCAGACTTGTACGCATTGAGGAGTGCCTCCCTGCTTTTCCCTGCTGTTGAAGCCTGTTCAGTGGCAGCCAGCTCTTTTTCCCCTTCTTTTTCCTCCTCGACCACGATATGGCGGATATTTTTAAAATCCTTTTCCCAGAGCAGAGTGACTACGTCATCGTCTCCTTCCCGAGAACAGTCTCTGGTAATCGCATCGATGAAATCGAGGATCTCTTTCTCCTCTAAACCTTCGGTGAAGATGATCTCCCTGATACCGTCTCCAAACAACCTGAAGGCTATGTTTTCTTCTTTGGAAGGATGTGAATATACGACCTCCCCCTGATAGGACATCTCAGTTTGCTTTATTCTTAGAATCAGATCCCCATACTCATCCAGAAACTTACTAAATTTTCCTGTTAATTCAGCTACAAATTTCTGGCGCAGGGGGCTTGTATCAGGGTAGATCTTTAATGTCTTGATTGCCTTTGAAAGGGTTTGGAGTACGTCTGTTGCCGACTTTATGCCGGCCTTCGCGTCTAATTCATCTTGTTCTTTTGGATCTTCTAATTTAGTACTGCTCATAGACATCCCTCTCATGTCCTGTAAATGAATTGATTATTCTATAAATAGGTCTTTTTGATATAATGGGTAACCATGAAGGTCTTGCGTAAGGAAATTCCATGGACCGATCCATATGATCTCTTTGTGTTGTTAAAAGGGGACGAACCATCTTTTTTATTAGAAAGTCTTGGGGGTGATAGAAAGACGTCCCGCTATTCTTTTATCGGTATAACTCCCAAAATAATAATCAGGAATAAGAGCAAAGAAATAAAGGTGTTACACAGCAATAATACAGAGTCTGTGTCTTGTGGAAATCCAGTTGAAATGGTAAGGGGTCTCTTAAAGAAACAGGAAGTCTTATATCCACGGGATATCCCTCCTTTTGCAGGAGGGGCCGTTGGATACTTCGGATATGATATGGTCCACCTTTTTGAAAAACTGCCGCACAGGGCACAGGATGACCTGCAGCTTCCGGATATGGTCTTAATGATCGTGGATGTCATCATCGCCTTCGATCATATGAGAAAAAAAGGGTGGATCATAGCGATTCAAGACGGGTCTGATGAAAGAGGAGATGCAAGATGTAGAGAGCAGATCAGGGAAATAGAGCGGAGGATGAAAAAAAGGTACATTCCTATAGATCCGGGAAGATCTGGTTTAAAGGTAAAAATGGTCTCCAACCTTACCCAAAAGGAATATATTGACATGGTAAGGCGGTGTAAAGAATATATCGCCGCCGGCGACATATTCCAGGCGAATCTCTCACAGAGGTTGTCAGTGCAAATAAAGGGTGTAGACCCTTTGCGTATCTATGGGGTCTTGAGGAAGGTGAATCCCTCACCATTCTCTGCCTTTATAGATACAGGAGAGATGCAGCTTGTGAGTTCGTCTCCTGAGCGGCTTATCAGATTGTATGATGGTCTGGTGGAGACGAGGCCCATAGCCGGTACAAGACCCCGTGGAAGGGACAGTAAAGAGAATGGGATACTGCAAAAGGAGCTCTTGGCCAATGAGAAAGAACGTGCGGAACATATAATGCTCGTAGATCTTGAGCGAAATGATATCGGACGCGTCTGCAGATATGGTAGCGTCAGGGTAGACGAGTTTATGGAATTAGAATCCTACTCCCATGTAAACCATATTGTTTCCAATGTAGTGGGGGACATCGAACCGGGGAGAGATGCCTTTGACCTTATCAAAGCCGTATTCCCCGGAGGAACCATAACGGGGGTACCCAAGATACGCTGCATGGAGATTATCGATGAACTGGAGCCTACGATCCGTGGTCCCTACACGGGTTCCATAGGGTATATCAGTTATTCAGGAAATATGGACATGAATATCATTATAAGGACCTTTATCATTAAGGATGGCTGGGCCCATATACAGGTTGGAGCGGGTATCGTTGCAGATTCTGACCCTGAGAGGGAGTACTATGAGACCCTTTACAAGGCAGAGGCACTGATTAAGACACTGGAACTGGTCTAGTTGGCGCTGAAAAATACGGGGCACCCATTACTACGAAGTAAATGCAATGGGTCGTGGGCATTTTTGAGCGCCAGCTTAGAGGATCTTTGTTATCTCATCCCTCTCGTAAAGAGGAAGATTCTTTACCTTCTCCCCCTCCCTGATCTTGATGCCCTTCCTTTTTGCCGTTATCTTCCCGATGACTGCCGCCTTGATCCCTTCTTCACCAAGGCCCTTGATGACCCTCTTTGTATCCCCTGGACTCAGGGTGATCAGGAGGGCTCCGGAGGCGATGGCCCCAAGGGGGTCTATCCCAAAATAGTCGCAGAGACTTCTGCATTCCGGCAGGATAAGGATAGATTCCTTATCGACCAGGACACCGACCTTCGATGCCCTTGCAAGTTCATGTAATCCGGTTGCTATCCCCCCTTCTGTCGGATCGTGCATGGCATGGACTTTCCCGTATTGCATCGCGGTTTGGGCATCTTTAAAGACACTCAGCCCTGGTTTTCTGATGGTCTCCTGACACCGGTTTATAAATCTCTGAGAGAATCGTCTTCGCAATACCTTCTCTTTTTTTCTCCCCAGGATGGAGGTTGCTTCAATAGCGATCCCTTTGGTGATGAGGATATCGTCCCCAACCTTTGCCCCTGCAGCCGTTACCAGATTCTTCTTCTTTACCTCACCCAGCATATGTCCTATGACAATAGGCCTGTCAATCCCAAAGGTGATCTCTGTATGACCGCCGCAGAGGGAGATGTCTAAGTCCTGACATGCCTTTGACAACTGGGAGAATATTCCCGCCACCATTCGGGGTGTAGTCTTCTTCTCCGGAAGGAGGATGGCTGCTAAAAACCAGCGTGCCTTTCCCCCCATTGCGGCGATATCATTCGCATTGATATTTATTGCATAAAGACCTATATCCTCAGCCACAAAGGTGATGGGGTCTGTCTTTGCGATCAAATAGTCACCGGCAAAGTCTATCACGGCAGCGTCTATCCCTATGGAAGGGCCTACGACGACACTGCTCGCCTTAGATGTATAGCGCTTTAAAAGCCTGTCAAGGAGTCTTAACGGAAGTTTACCCGGGGAGAGTTTCACTTTTTTCATAGGTCACTAACTTTTGCTTTTTGTTTTGTTGTATCATATAATACCTCAAAAAACAAACAGGAGGTTGCAATGCCGGAAGGACAGAGCAAATGGAGTCAGGATTTCTATGATAAGGTTGAGACGATACGGATGAAAGACCCGTTGGCCTACTTCTTAGGTTCAATGGATGAAGGGGAGTTATTCGTATTTACTTATGCGGATGCCATAAAGCTTGCAGGGCATTCCTGTCCTGCTGTATCAGGGGCCTATAAAATAACCGCAAAGGCATTATCCGCACTGTATGGTCATGAGACGCCGGTGAGGGGAGAGATTAAGGTTGCTATTATGGGGAAGCCTACGGATATGGCCTATGGCCCCATGTCCCAAGTTATCTCCCTGATCACCGGTGCTGCGCCAGTAACCGGATTTGCCGGACTGGGACGGAGATTCAGGAGGCGAAATTACTTGGTCTTTGATGAGGGGCAGTTTAAGTACAATACCTTCATATTTCAGCGGCTCGATACTAAAAAGACGGTTGAAGTAACCTACAACTCAGATCTTATCCCTGAGGATCCAAAGTTGGGGGAACTGATATCTTTAGTCCTGTCAGGACAGGCGTCAGAAGATGAGAAGAGGGATTTTAAGAGGGCATGGCAGGAGAAGGTGCAGAAGGTGTTATTGCAGGAGAAGAATATCCCGGGCCTGTTTGAAGTGAAAGAGATCACCGGTTATCGCTTTCCTGAGGGGTAATAGACCGGACAATTTTCCCCGATGTCCTTTGGAGAGAGAGGGGGGGGTATAGGTTAATGTCAATGAATAATCAGAAAGAGGGTGCAATCCTTGCCGTGGATGATGACCCGTATGTACGGGATTCTATCACATCATTCCTCACTGAATGTGGTTATTCTGTCATTGCCTGTGATAATGCCATTGATGCCATGGCCCGATTACGCGGGAGTAAAGTGGATGTGGTACTGACAGATATCAGGATGCCTGTCGTCACCGGGATTGAACTCCTGGAAAATATCCGCAAGTTTAATCCGGAGATCCCTGTGATCTTGTTGACGGCCTATGCAGAGATGGATACAGCGGTGAGCGCCATCAAGAAGGGGGCCTTTGATTTCATTATAAAACCCTATAAGCCGGAGTATCTGATCTATTCTGTTGAAAAGGGGGTCAAGTACAGCAGGCTCCTCCAGATGGAGAAGGACTACAAGCACATGCTGGAGGATACGGTAGAGAAGAGGACGAAGGAGTTAGCCGGTGCCTTGAAGATGGTCAAGGATATGGGGGTTGAACTGGTACAGCGCCTAACGTCAGTTGCGGAATACAGGGATGAGGATACAGGGGTTCACATCAAGAGGATTGGGATGTATACCAACAAGATCGCAGAGACCCTGGGGCTATCGCCGGATTTTATTGAGAAGGCAACCTTTGCCAGTCCGATGCATGACATTGGGAAGGTAGGGATCCTTGACAACATCCTTTTAAAGCGGGGTCCTCTGACGCCTGAAGAGATGGAGGTGATGAAGACCCATACCACCATTGGTTACAAGATATTCGAAGACTCAGCGCACCCGGCTATCCAGATGGTAGCCTCTATTGCACTGAATCATCATGAAAGGTGGGATGGCACAGGGTATCCAAGAGGACTGAAAGGGGAAGCCATCCCTATCGAGGGGAGGATCGTGATCATCTGTGATCAGTATGATGCACTCAGGAGTGAGAGGCCCTATAAACCATCTTTTGACCATGAGAAGGCCTTTAAGATAATCACAGAAGGGGATGGAAGGACAAAACCGGAATTCTTTGACCCCAGGGTGATCGAGGCATTTATCAAGGTTGCCCCTGTGTTTGACAGGATATTTGAGATGCACCAGGGTTAGTCCCATGACCCATCATATCGCATAACAAATTGAAAAATAGAGGGCATGCCAGTCTCCTATATGGCCATAGATGGAAGTCATGGTGAGGGTGGGGGACAGATCCTGAGGAGCGCCCTTTCCCTCGCCATCATATTGTCCAAGCCTGTAGAGATCATCAATATCAGAAGGGGACGTCCGAAGAGTGGCCTGCGACCCCAGCACCTTACCTGTGTCAATGCCTGTAGGGACATCAGTGATGCCCATGTGGAAGGGAATGAGATCGGATCTGCACAGCTGCGGTTTTCCCCGCAGGTGACTAAGAGCGGGAATTTTACCTTCAATGTCGCCGAAAAGAGGGGGAGCGCAGGCTCCACCTCTTTGATCCTGCAAACCCTCCTCCCGCCTCTCGTCTTGGGACAACACACCACCCAGTTGACCCTGATGGGCGGGACGCATGGCCCCTGGAGTCCTCCCTTTCATTACCTCAAAGAGATATTTATACCGGTTATTGGGAGGATGGGGGTCTCTATTGAACTTACTATCGATAAGTGGGGATGGTATCCCATTGGAGGCGGCATCGTTCATGCTGAGATTAACCCCATAATCCCCCTCAATCCTCCCCTCCCCCCTTTGCTAAAGGGGGGTAAGGTGGGATTAGGGGAAAAAGGAGGATTAAAGGGTCTCATAGTTGAGGAGAGGGGGAGACTCACCCGGATATGGGGACTCTCGGCGGTATCCAATCTCCCCTTAGCCATTGCAGAGAGGCAGCGTTCAGAAGGGCTGAAAGAGTTAAAGGCCCTGACTATAGATACTGACATAGAGGTTATCTCAGCACCATCTCCCGGGAAGGGGACATTCTTTTTCATCGTCGCTGAGTATGCGGGGATAAAGGCCGGGTTCTCTGCTCTTGGTGCCATAGGAAAGCCTGCTGAAGAGGTGGCGCGGGAGGCCTGCAGAGCATTCTTTGAATACCATGACTCCAACGGCGCTGTAGAACCTCACCTCGCCGACCAGCTTATACCCTATATGGCCCTGGCGGATGGGGCATCTTCCTTTACTACTACAAAGGTTACCAGACACCTCCTGACCAATGTCTGGACAGTAAGGCAGCTCATGGATGTGGATATAAGAGTTAAAGGCCGGGAAGGGGAGTGCGGAAGGGTGACCAGAGTGTAATGCTGGCCTTTATGGTTGGCTAAACCGGGATTACTTCTAAACGGGGAACCGGCAACCGCACACACACCATAAACCCTCCAAGTTGTTCCGAACGTCCGAAGACGACCTCCCCTGAATACTGTTCCACAATATCCCTCACTATGGCCAGCCCGAGTCCATGTCCGGTTGCAGACTCGTCAATCCGTACGCCCCGTTGGGACAGGCGTTCTAATTCCTCAGCAGGGCAGCCTGGTCCGTCATCTTCAATACAGATAGAGATGCCAGCATCTTTTTCTATTTTAAGGGCCACCTTTCCCTGTGCCCACTTACAGGCATTCTCCAGCAGATTGCCCAGGAGTTCCAGCATGTCTTCCCTGTCGCCGGAGAGGATGCCACCGGGAGGGATAGAATAGGCAATCTCTAATGTCTTATCCTTGTATATTTTTTTGAGGGCATCCCGGAGGTGACGGATTTCTGTTTCAAGCACTATCTGCTGACCAGGCCTGGGTGTGCCTGCCAGCCGGGCCCTTCTGAGCTCCCGCTCCAGAAGGTTCCGGAGGGTCCCGGTATATTCGATCAGGTGATGTCGAATCTCCGGATAATTTCGGATCTCTTCACGGTCGGAGAGTTGAGTCAGCAATGTCAACGGCGTCTTAAGGGCATGGGCGAGATTGCCTAATGCCTTGCGGGAGCGTTGCAGCCGTTCGGTCATCATCTCGAGCAGATGATTTATCTCCTTTATCAATGGGCGTATCTCGCCAGGGACCTCTTCCCTGAGATGACCGATCTCCCCCTGTTCTAAAGAGGTAATATCACGGCGCACCTCCTTCAGGGGGGCCAGACCCACGCCTATAATGACACGCTGAATAATGATTAAGACAGCAAGTATGACCAAGGAGACGACACCGTAAATTAATTGAAAATGCCTGATATCGGTCTCAATCTCTGAGAGGTCTTCTGCAACGGCTATGATCACAGGCCTGTCCTGTTTCTTAAATCCATTAATCAGGAGTAGAAGGTTTTGTCCCTCTGGCCCGGGAGAATACAGTCTCCTGGTCTCACCGACAGAGACCTCGGGGACCGGGAGATCATAGTCCCACAAGGATCTTGAATGCACCAAGCGGTCAGCGCTCCGGATTATATAGTAGTGGCCGGAAAAGGGGCGGTTATAAATAAGGTCTACATGTTCCTGATTCAGGGTGAGAGGGGTGCTCTCTTTCGCAGGATTTATCGCGGCCAGCAGTCCCTCACTATCATGTCTGAGCCGTGATTCGATGTACCCTTCCGTGAGGGAGCGGATCGATCTACTGACGATCAGCCACTGGAGGCTGAATAGGATGATAAGGCTTACAATAAGACCTGTACTGAGGCGTGTCTGCAGTGAACGCATTATTCCGGGACCCTGAAAATGTATCCCTGCCCACGGCGTGTCTCTATCAGATCTTTGCCCAGTTTTTGCCGGAGGCGGTTTATATAGACCTCGATGACATTGCTGTCCTTATCTCCATCGAACTCATAGACATGTTCTGTAAGACGGGTTTTGGATAAAACGATACCCGGATGGAGCAGAAAATATCGGAGGAGTCTGAATTCGATGCCTGTAAGTTCTATAGTCCTTCGATCTTTGGTGATAACGCATTGCCGGTCTTCGTCGAGGGTCAGATTGCCTGCACTCAGTGGACCACCCGCCTGGTCCTTGCTCCGGCGGATCAGGGCATTAACCCAAGTTCCGCAGTTAGCCTCAAATTTTATCATTTATAGAGTTTCATATAGTGCTAACCCATTGACTTTGCAGCGCCTGATCTTCAAGAATTGCATGTAGTGCAGACCACCCCCTTGAAATCCCTTCTGCATACAG
>JACRHF010000077.1 GCA_016217665.1 Nitrospirota bacterium
TACACAGGCCAACCCAGGGGGTTTGGTTTCGTGGAAATGTCCACGTCGGCAGAGGCCAAGAACGCTGTTTCACTCCTTAATGACAAGCCGTTGAACGACAGAAACATTACGGTCAGTGAGGCAAGGCCCCGTCCCGAGCGCGGTGGGAGCGGCGGAGGCGGAGGCGGTAGGCGGCCATCCGGGGGAAGAGGCGGCAGCGGCGGCGGCGGCAACAGGCGCAGGTAATCTCCCCTATTGCGTCAGACATTCGTCTTTATACTGTTCTCCTCGTGGAGAAGCACCTTATCCACGGCAGGGGCTATTAGCGGATCATGCTGATGATCTAAGGTAAAGATGCGGCAGAGGACCACCTTGGCAGGGATATAATCAAAGAACTCCTTCAATGCCTCTTTGGAAATATCCCGCGTGTATGGATTATAAACGTAGATCTGTCTGTCTCCCATCATCAGGGGATTCAAAGGCCTGGGGTCCTGACTAGCCATATCCACTCTGAAAGAGATCTTCCGGATATCCCTGGGAAGATTTTTCCTGATCTCCCTCTCCAACTCGTCGGGAGAGATAAACCGTCTCCCCTTCTCAATCTCATTAAGAGAAAGCGTTCTGTCATAGGCCATCTTCCACTTTACATCCCTGCTCAGTATCTTCAGCCATTCAGGATAGAGATTGCGTTTGTCTGAGTCCTTACGATGACTCCATCCCCTGACAGCCTCAAGCAAGGACCAATCCGTAAGGTGAAGATATTTATCCGGTCTCTCCACAGGATTGTAAGGGAACAATATCTTAATCGTGTCCTTAAAGATCTCCTTCAGGTGAAGGTCTATCGCACGGGTCGTCCTGTGGTAGTAGACATTGGTATACATATAGAGCCGTGCATTTAAAAACATGTTCAGCGCCGACAACCCGGCCCGGTGGAGCGTTAATCCCTTATCCGTAAAAAATGAATAGTGGATAAGCCGGTCTATGTCCACAGGCCCAATGGCCACACCGCACATATAGGAATCCCTCAAGACATAGTCCATATTGTCTACCGTATAGATCCCGCTGAGCAGGGGCTGGAGGAACAGGAGCCACCTGGGGTATCTGTGAGGGTCTTTATTAGGGCCCTTCCCGATCAGGAAGGCCGCGTAGTCAGGATCTATCCTCTCCCCCGGTTCAAATTTCCCGTTCGGGCTCCTTTTGATATTCTTTATAATATCCCCGAGTCCATTTTTGATAATCCTCTGACCCACTGTCTCATGGGTTTCCTTATATTCATTCAGGATGTTATCATCAAAAAAGTGTCCGAACGGTCCATGGCCGATATCATGCAGCAAGGCCGTGACCCGCAGCAGCTCTTCAATATAGAACTCGGACGGGCAATCCTTGACGACGCCCCGGAGGGTAGGGTAGAGGTGCCGTGCAAATCTTCCGGCAATGTGCATTGCGCCTAAGGAATGCTGGAACCTGCTGTGCTCTGCCGAGGGATAGACCCACCGGGCGCTCTGGAGCTGATAAATATATCTGAGACGTTGCATCCAGAGAGAGTCTATCAACTCCTTCTCTGTCTTTTCTCTTTCCCCTTTTCCCGGAACCGTAAAAGAGATATAGCTATGGATGGGGTCTGCTATGAGCGCTATACCTTCATACAAGGTAGGATCTGACATTTTATTGATGGTTTAACTCTTGAAACTAATATTCATTGCCCTGGGTCCCCAGGGCAGCCCCATTACAGAAAATTCAACAGCCTGATTCATCGCGGCAGGCCCCCATCCTCCCTGTAATATATCCTCCGGCAGAAACAAATACATCTGCCTGTCTGCCCCTTCAATAAAACCGTAGGACATGTCTGATATAATCTCTATGATCTTTCCTCTCATCATCCCTGACGCGGGTATTGTTGGCTTCGGCTGGAGGGGACCTGTATCTGCATAATCTTCAATGCAAATTGGGGGAAGGGTCCCCCGGTAGTATTTATCTACAAATGATTTTATGACCTTCATATGTTCATAGACAGGGCAGTACGTACCCTCGGCTTTCTGTGGAGGTCTGAATCCCGACAAATGCACTAATTGATTATACAGATGATTGAGTCCGCCATTCTCTATCTTCAATAAAATATCGAGCGCCTCTTGCAGGGATACCCTCTCTTTTTTCACCTTTCGCTCATATTCCCTCAGCATCTCCTCAAGCGCCTCAAGCTCACTGATAGCAGATCTCTGCAGTGGCGGGGTCTTCTTCTGCTTTAGAGGACGATTCCATATGAGATACCCCTTGCTGAAGGTCAGGGCCTCCGAGTGACTCTTTTCATGGCCTGCAACACTGGTCCAGAAATTATGCACCTCCGGATTTTCCTTAAACAGGGTGGAAAACCTGTGATACATATTTGAGAGCCTCCGCTCTATCCCTATCGCAATGTCATAGACTTCGGGTGTATTCATGCCGCATACCTCACAGGGTCCTTAATGCCGGCCTCGCTAAAACCCTTCTTCCGAAGCAGACAACTATCGCATCTGCCGCAGGCGATCCCTTCCCGGGTGGGGTCATAGCAACTAAGCGTGAGACCGAAGTCGACCCCAAGTTCAGCCCCTCTCTTGATGATCCCGGCCTTGGTCATTGTAATCAAGGGAGTATTTATTGTAAACCTCTTTTTCCCCTCTACCCCTGCCCGGGTGGCGAGATTCGCCATGTCCTCGAAGGCCCTGATATACTCGGGCCGGCAGTCAGGATAGCCGCTGTAGTCTAACACATTGACCCCCAAAAAGATCGTCTCTGCCCCGATCACCTCTGCCCACGAAAGCGCGATGGCAAGAAAGACCGTATTTCTGGCCGGCACGTATGTCACAGGGATACCCCGGGTGATCTCTTCCTGTGTCCTGTCTTTGGGGACCTCCATATCTGCTGTCAGGGCAGACCCGCCAATCCCCCTTAAATCCACCCGGATA
This sequence comes from Nitrospirota bacterium, assembly GCA_016217665.1. Taxonomy (GTDB): domain Bacteria; phylum Nitrospirota; class 9FT-COMBO-42-15; order HDB-SIOI813; family HDB-SIOI813; genus JACRHF01. The sequence continues at coordinate 2,922 of JACRHF010000077.1, forward strand.
ATCCGATGCTCTTTCACCCCAAACGATGCCGCCACCTGGCGTGCCCTCTCCAGTTCCAGTCTATGCCTCTGCCCATAATCAATACTCAAGGCATATAATTCGCAGCCCTCTGATCTTGCAATGGCGAGCGTAGTCGCCGAGTCTATTCCCCCGCTCAGCAGGATAACAACCTTCTTCACTCGAAAATCCCCGATCAAATCCCCCCGTCCCCCCCTTTTCTAAAGGGGGGAAAAACTAATCTCCCCCTTTCATAAAGGGGGAATAAGGGGGATTATTACCCCGGCGGCCAGGCCATCTGCCTACCGCCCATGACATGGATGTGGAGGTGGTAGACCATCTGCCCGCCGGCAGGGTTACAGTTTATCACCATCCTGAACCCCGGGTCTTTGATCTTCTTGATCTCTGCTATCTTATTCACCACCATGCAGAGGTGCCCTACCAGACCCTTGTGCCCCTCGTTCAGATCATTCAGGGTTGGGATATGCTCCCTCGGTACGATAAGGACATGGACAGGGGCCTGGGGGTTGATATCATCAAAGGCGATACAGAGGTCATCTTCATAGAAGATCTTGCCTGGCAATTCTTTTGACAAGATCCTGCAAAATAAACAGTTGCTCATTTCGTCTTCCCCTCCCTTTTTTTCTTCTCAAGCCCTGAGACACCAAAGCGCTTCTCAAGCTCTTTGTATATATCCTGGGGGGTCAGTCCATGATACCCTAAAAGGACAAGGGTATGAAACCAGAGGTCTGCCGCCTCGTATATAATCTCATCCCGGTTATTGTTCTTGGAGCCTATAATAAGTTCGCCCGCCTCCTCGGTAATCTTTGAGAGGATCTTGTCCACCCCTGATGAATAAAGCGAACTCACATAGGATGATTCTTCCGGTTTATTCTTCCGGTCGATGATGACCTCATAGACCTTATTTAAGATGCCGGACAGGGGGGATTTCTCTATGTTAAAGTCCTGGGCATCGTCCCTCTCATACAATCCCCTGTAAAAACAGGACCTGTTCCCTGTATGACAGGCCACCCCGATCTGCTCAACCAACACTAAGAGCGTATCGGCATCACAGTCGTAGAGTATCCTCTTGACCTTCTGAATGTGACCGGACGTCTCCCCCTTCTGCCAGAGTTTCTCCCTTGACCGGCTCCAGAAATGCGTCAGCCCGGTCTTGATGGTACTCTTCAGGGCCTCCTCATTCATGTAGGCCATCATCAGGACCGTGAGGGTACGATGATCCTGTATGATCGCGGGGACCAGCCCCCGTTTATTAAATTTGACCTGCTGGATAAGCTCTTCCATAAAATCCCTTTTGAATCCCCTGCGCCTGTTCGCCTCGATTAGCCGGCCATAAAGACCGGCGCTACGTGCTGTCTATCATAGCCTCACAAAGATCCCTCTGCCCTTCAGATACTCCTTCACCTCGCGTATCGTATACTCCCGGAAGTGGAATATCGATGCGGCAAGCACGGCGTCTGCCTTGCCGGCAGTCAATCCTTCACAGAGATGCTCCGGTGTCCCGGCCCCCCCTGATGCAATTACAGGGATAGACACCGCCCCGGACACTGCCCGCGTAAGCCCTATATCATAACCATCCTTTGTCCCATCCTTATCCATGCTGGTCAACAGGATCTCTCCGGCCCCATATTCCTCCATCTTCTTCGCCCACAGAATCGCATCCAGGCCCGTCGGGGTACGGCCGCCGTGTACATAGACCTCCCATCGCAACGTGTCGGGGACAGAATTTAATTCTGTCCCCCCTGATGACACGCGCTTTGCATCTATAGCTACGACAATGCACTGACTCCCGAACCGCTCTGAGGCTTCACGTACAAAATCAGGTCTTTGTACGGCTGCGGTATTGATCGAGACCTTATCTGCCCCTGCCTTCAGAAGGGTCCTGATATCTTCCAAGGTACGCACCCCGCCGCCGACGGTCAGCGGCATAAAGACCTTCTCTGCAGTCCTTTTCACCACATCAATCAGGATCGATCGCCTCTCATGGGAGGCCGTGATATCCAGAAAACAGATCTCATCCGCCCCTTCTTTATTATAGAGCGCTGCCACCTCCACCGGGTCACCGGCATCCCTGAGGTTGACAAAGCTCACCCCCTTAACAACCCGGCCTTCCTTGACATCTAAACATGGAATAATACGTTTTGCTAACATATCTCTTGCTTCTTGCTTCTATATTTGCTCTTTATCTCTGCTCAGGGCTATCGCCTCTCTCAAATCAATCGCCCCGGAGTATAAGGCCTTTCCCACAATAACTCCTTCGACTCCTGGCTTCTTGATGCCGAGCAACGCCCTGATATCCTCAATCCCTGAGATGCCGCCTGATGCAATAATAGGGATTTTAACCGCGGATACGAGCCGTTCAATGCTCTCTAAATTCGGCCCTGTCAATGTGCCGTCCCTTTTGATGTCCGTAAAGACAATGGCACGAACCCCGCTCCCCTCAAATCTCCGGGCCATATCAATGGCATCCACCCCCGTCACCTCTGTCCAGCCCTTTACAGCCACCATCCCGTCTGACGCATCAATGCCTATGACTATCTTGCCAGGAAAGGCGGCACTGATGGTCTGCACAAACTCCAGATTATTCACTACAGCCGTACCGAGCACGACCCTGCACGCACCCGCAGACAGATAGTATCTTGCCGTCTCAACGTCCCTGATCCCCCCGCCAACCTGAACATTGATCCTGAGGGTGCAAATGATCCCCTTGATGAGATCGCCGTTCACCGGCCTCCCGGACATTGCCCCGTCCAGGTCAACGAGGTGCAGCATCTCAGCCCCCATCTCTTCCCATCGGCGGGCGGTATCCAGGGGGTCATGGGAATAGACTGTCTCCTGATCCATCCGGCCCTGAAAGAGTCTGACGCATCGCCCACCTCTGATGTCTATAGCAGGAATTATGATCATGCTTAGTCTAAGGGCGTCGGATGGGCCACGGGAGATTTGGGCAGCGTCTTTAACACCCTTTCCACGCCATCCCGGGATAGCTCCTCTGCCGTGAGCCATCTTCCCTTCCTTTTCAAAAATGTAAAAAACATCCCCAGGTCTTCGACCAGGGACTTCTGTGTCTCCGCATATCGGCCATTCCAGAGGAGGGTGCCGTCTGTGGTGCTGACCAGATTAACCTCAAATCCTATAGAGGCAGGCCTTCTCACCCCCACCGGCCCTCCCTCCCTCTCCTCATATCTTGTCACCACGCCCGTAAGCACGGCCCCGGCCCCTGTCTTCTCACCTATGGATTTCACCACATCGATGGGGAGGGTCCCCTGCGGCGAGAGCCTCTCCTTTGCCTCATCATCAAAAGGGATGATCGTATAGCCTAATCCCTCCATACTGCGCAAAAACATGCCCGTGACGAGTGCCGGCCCTTGCGGGTCCACCTTGGCGCTCCTTAACCCGTATTCGTCTCCCACAGGGGCAGATGCAAACGGGACTGCCGCTATCTTTTCTATCTTAACCGCATCCCATTTGGGCGATATCGTTGAGACCCCATATTTAGGCCCGCATCCGGTATAGATAAATAAGGAAACCCACACAAGCATCATCAAAAAATTCCTGAAATAGGTCATTGGATATCCCCGAAGTTTTTTAATATCCTGAGCCCTGTCTCCTGGCTCTTTTCCGGATGAAACTGACAGGCAAAGATATTCTCCCTATAGATGCTCGATACAAAATCGCTTCCGTAATCAGAAAGGGTCGATATGATCCCTTTATCCGCCGGGACCACATGATAGGAGTGGACAAAGTAGACAAAGGAATTATCCGGGACTCCCTGGAGCAGAGGGATATCCATTACCATCCTGATCTGATTCCATCCCATGTGGGGGACCTTGTACTCCTGCCCTAAGCTGAATCTGACCACACGGCCTTTGAGGATGTTTAACCCCTTATGAGGCCCAAACTCTTCACTCTCGCTGAAGAGGAGCTGAAGCCCAAGACAGATGCCAAGGAACTGCTTCCCGGACTCTATACTCCTGTAGACCGCATCGACCATCCCTGTGCGCTCCAGGTTTCTCATACACTCCGGAAACCCGCCAACCCCCGGAAGCACTACATGAGACGCCCTGGATACCTCCTCTGGCTGTCTTGCGATAAAGGCCCTGTGCCCCACATGTTCAAAGGCCTTCTCCACACTCCTGAGATTCCCCATCCCATAGTCGATGATGGCTATCAAGCTCATGCTGCATCATTATAAGCCAAATCTCTTTCCGAGGTAAAGGGGATTCTCCTATTGACACAGGAATCAAAAAAATGCTAATAATACTGGTTACAAACCACATAGCGCGGGAATAGCTCAGCGGTAGAGCATCGCCTTGCCAAGGCGAGGGTCGCGGGTTCGAATCCCGTTTCCCGCTCCAAGAAAATCAAGTAAGTCACCTTGGCCATCTTTTCAAAAGGGTCTGAAACGAGAATGTCCGGAAAAAGGCGCATCGTATTCCTGTCCATCTTTTTAACAGCCTCTTTAAGTCTGGGCCCGGCCACTGCCTATTTTAATGAGATTGCCCCGGAGACAGACCCGGGAGAGGAGCACTCAGAGGATGTCGCGCATGACGAAGAGAATAACAAGGAGATCGAAGAACAGATCACTCATTTTTTATATTTCGCACGAAATTATGAACAAGCCGGGGATCTTTCAAGAGCCGTGGAGAATTATAAAAAAGTCCTGCAGATAGACCCTAAAAACTACAGGACAATGAACAATATCGCCGCATTATTCATTAAAATGAACTTATGGGAAGAGTCGCTGGACTATCTTCAGAACAGCTTTAAATTAAAAAACAATTATGTCCCAACCCTTATTAATCTTGGGATTGTATATGCCAAAAAGGAAAGGACCTCTGAGGCAGAAAGTTCGCTTCTAAAGGCCATCTCTCTGGAAGAGGAAAACCACGCTGCCCTTTTCAATATCGCGGTTCTGTACGAAAACCAGGGGGCCTATGACAGGGCTCGGGAGTATTATCAGAGGCTAAAGATTCTCGGAAAAAGTGAGGGGGTGGAGGGGCTGAGAAGGTTAGAAAATAAATAGCTAAAACCCGATTCGAAAAAATTTATAAGGTTCCTATCTTAGCTACAAGATCGTATATGGGAAGTAAGAGTCCCATGATAATCAGAGCGAAGAGAGACCCAATAACGCCTATGACGATCGGCTCAATCATCGTGCCGATCTTCTGGGAAACACCATCCAGTTTCTTCAGGTAATGCTCAGAAAGATGCGCAAACTGCTTATCCAGGTTGCCGCTTGACTCCCCAACATCAATCATTCTCGTTACCAGTGTGGGAAAGACCTTTTCCTTTCCTATGGCATCCGATATCCTGCTCCCAAGAGCGATCTCTTCTCTTATCCTGCCAATAGAATTTCTGAAGACCTCGTTGCTGATCACGCCGGATATGGTCTCCAGCGACTTGTCTATGGTGATACCCGCGACAGTGAGTATTCTGATCTGTTCGGTAAAGAGCGCCAGGAGTCTGTTATAGGCTATGTGCTTAATCACAGGCAGTCTTATCGTCAAAAGGTCCATGTAATACCGGATTTTTTCCTTTCGTCTTAATAACTTTATGAATATCAGCAATGCTACGGGAGTGATCAACAGAAGATACCAGTAGCTCCTGCAAAAATCGCTCATGTGCAGCAGTATCCTTGTCGGCAAGGGAAGCGCCAGGCCCATGTTCCTGAATATCTCCATCACCTTGGGCAAAACATATACGAGCCAGAACAATAAGGCGCCGATCGTTGAGACGATTGCAAAGGCGGGATATATGAGCGCCCTCTTTATAGAAGAGGATAAGTCCTCCATCTTCTCCAGGTGTGTAGCAAGGTCCGAGAAACTTCTTTCAAGGTTCCCGGTCTCTTCCCCAACCCTGCTGAGCCGGATAAAGATATCGGGGAAGACATTGAAGCAGGCCGCCGCCTCAGAAAAACTGGATCCAAATTCTATTTTCCTGCGCATGCGATTGATGGTCTGCTGAAGGTACTTGTTCTCCAGACCGTCGGCTATATCTGAAAGGGCTTTCAGGATTGGGATTCCGGCCTTCAACATGACCGAAAGATTCCTGGCGAACTCTATGATCTCAGGGCGTCTGACACTCCTCGTCAGCACTAATTTTCTGATATAAGAGTTGTAATGACTCAATTTTCTGAGCGTGATGACATAAAGTCCGAAGGAAGTAATCGTATCACGCACGGTTTCGATGTCACTCCCCTCCATCGCCCCCTTGATAAGAGTGCCGTCACTGTTCACTGCTGTATAGGAATAAAATGCCATTATCCCACGACCCTCAGGACCTCTTCGAACGTCGTTATCCCTTCCATCGCCTTCTTCATTCCATTCTGCCTCATGGTTTTCATGCCATCTTTCACTGCAGAATCCCTGATAGCATTTACAGCGCCGCCGGCATACACAAGCTCTTTAATCTCCTCGGTCACAATAAGGATCTCTCCGATCACTGTCCGCCCGATATAGCCCGTATGATTGCATGCCCGACAACCTTCCCCTTTGTAGATGGTCATTGTTTTTCCTTCCACCTCAGGGAAGCCCATCTCGGCAAGTTCTCCGGCAACATAGATATGCTCTTTTTTACAATTGCTGCATATCTTTCTGATAAGCCTCTGAGCGACCACAGCGAGAAGTGCTGAGGATAACAGAAAACGGTCGACATCCAGATCAATCAGCCGCGGGATGACCGTAGCAGAATCATTGGTATGGATCGTACTCAGTACCAGATGTCCGGTGATAGAGGCCCTGATAGCAATCCTTGCGGTCTCCTCATCCCGGATCTCACCGATGAGCATCGCGTCCGGGTCCTGCCGCATAAAACTCTTTCCCGCAAGGGCAAAGTCATAGCCTGACTTGGAGGATACCTGCGTTTGCTTGACCATGCTCAGTTTGTACTCGACGGGGTCTTCAACCGTCAGTACATTCTTCTCGATGATATTGATCTCTCTCAGGGCGGAATACAGGGTGGTAGTTTTACCGCTGCCCGTAGGACCGGCCACCATGATCATGCCATGGGGTTTAGAGAAGAGCTGCCTCAGCCTTTTCGTGTCCTGTTCATCAAAGCCAAGACCCACCATGCTCAAAAGGGCTCTTGATCCGCTCAGTACCCTCATGACCAGATTCTCGCCGTAAATCGTGGGGATAACGGAAACGCGGATCTCATAGACTTTATTCATGAAAGGGAAGGTGAAGGATCCTCCCTGCGGAAGCCTTTGCTCCGCGATATCAAGGTTTGAGAGAATCTTGATCCTCGATATCACCCCGCTGTGCACGGATTTCGGAAGGCAGTATATGTACTGCAGCACCCCGTCGACCCTGCAAAAGACGTCCAGGGTTTCCTGTTCCGGCGTGATATGGATGTCAGATGTGTTTCTCCTGATCCCATCCATGATAAGAAACTCCGTCAGAGAAGATATCATGGTCCCGGAGACAGACGCGCCTTTTTTCAGATCGTTAATGATGGCTTCGATGCTTTGATGTATCGGATGCTTCAGGAAAAAGTAGGCCTTTTCGAGCATCTCATAGAAGGTTTCCGAGTCGACCATGTACGCCTTCGGAGCCTTTCCACTGAGACGGGTGGCTATGTCGATCGCATGAATATTGTTGGGATTGGTCATCCCGATGCTTAAAACACCATCGCGGATGTCTAATGGAAAAAAGCCCGTAGCCTCGGCAGTCTCACGGGGAACCAGTTGCAGGGCCTCTTCGGATATGGGATAGCGGCTTAAATCTATGAATTCAATCCCCGCCTGTTCCGCAAGTACCTGCCCCATCTCCATGGAGGAGACGAACCCGAGCTTTATCAGCGTCTCTCCAAGGAGCGTTCCGGTGATCGCCTGCTTGGCTATGGCGACCATTAATTGCTCCTTTCCAAGGAGCCCCTTGGAAATCAATAAATCGCCAAGCCTCAGTGTCGCCATCCCCTGTATCTCCTTAGCACTTTTTTGCAGTATCTCTTCTTATCTCAAGTCGTTTATATAGGCTCGGGCACAATGACCGGCCTCAGCATGATGATCAGTTCGGTTTTCTCAGTGCTCCGGTTCCGGTTCTGGAAGAGATACCCTATTAAAGGAATATGGGCGAGAAAAGGCACATTGTTGTCTTCAAGCTTATCCCTATTTTGCATCAGACCGCCTATGATGACCATCTGACCGTTTTTGACCTGCACTGTCGTGCTTAATTCCCTTAAGTCTACGGTGGGCAGGGAAAGCTCGACAGCATTGCTGCCCGTGGCTCCCACGGTCTTGCTATCAAGCTTGACCAGGTCCGTGACGATCGGTGAAATGGTCATGGATATATTGTTGTCATCCGCTTCGTTGATATACGGGACGATGCCGAACATGATCCCGGAGAGCACACTGCTTGTCTCAACGGAGTAGGTAACTGTGGGCACTGTGGTAGAGGTTCCTGTAGAGGTTGTCTCCACTTTTGATATGAAATCCACCTTTCTTCCCACGCTTAAGAATGCCGTCTGACCATTCATAATGTTCAGCCTCGGGTTAGAAAGGACGTTGATATTGCCCTGCTGCTGCAGGGCCTTGAGGAGAGACATAAAATCGCCGCCCGTCAGAGAAAGGTTGAAGTTCGGGAGGGTGCTCAGCGAATTTGTAAACCCGCTGGTCCCGGCGCTAAGATTACCCACCCCGTCCCATCCCCTCCCAAGGAAGCTCCAGTCAATCCCGTACTGCAGGCTGTCGATCAACTGCACCTCGACAATGCGCGCCTCGACCAGAACCTGTCTCCTGAGGGTCTTTTTGAGAATCTTTATATAATTCTCAACCCTGAGGAGATCCTTCTTTGAAGCGGTCACCACGATAGTGCCGGTCATCCTGTTAATACTGAAACCCGGACTCAGCTGAGAGGAGCCAGGCTGGGATTGCTGAGGTTTTGACTGCACATTGAGTATTCCGGCGATACTCTTTTCTATGGAATCCCAGAATTTAAAAGAATCTTTATCCGCTTCTACCTTCTGGGTAATATTCCCGCTAACCCCGGCAGAGCCGGTTTTTGTATTGCCGAGCATATCGCCACCCACTATGATGGAATAATCCTGGATCACGGAAGGTTGTCCGAATTCAAATATCTTCGTATCCATCAACTTTATTGTGAGGATATTATTGTGAACGGTATAGAAATAATCAACTGAAGAGAGCACGGTATCGAGCACATCCTGAATTGTCATATTCTTAAGCGTTATCGTAATCGGGATTTCCGGGTCCACTCCCTTTTCAATGACCAGGTTCAGAAATGCAGACTCTGCTATTGTATAGAGAACATCTTTCAGGGGAGTGTGTCTCGCAGAAACCGAGATTGTTTTTGTCTCCAGGGGGGATAAATCCTCCGAGGCGGGAAGAAATTCAATCGCAGGGAGCGATTCAGCTTTTTCCTGGACTGAGAATTCTTCAGACACCCTGCTGCCCTCTCCAACAGTGCCTGTGGGCTGTACTCTCCTGGCATACCTGGAGGGAGCACACGACGATGTCACAGACAGTGTCAAAAGCACGATGGACACGGTACGAAACACGATACCAAACGGCCTATTCATTTTTCCTCCTCCATAGATAGCCACCTCAATGTCTTATCCTGGACCAACACCTTATCCTTCTCTATCTTTTTAACAGTCATGCCTCCCACAGTTTCTCCTTCGTGCACAATCCGGTCATCCACGATGGCAATGCTGTGCTTGCCATTTAAAACCACAAACGTAAGCATCCGGTTTTTATTCACATCATCATCGCTTTCCTGTTTTGGAATAACTTCTCCCCTCTGAACAGGACCTGCCGCAGCGGGGTCCATCTCCTCATTTTGCTTTTGAGAAACCCCGGTCTTCTGATTCACTCCCGTTACCCTGCCAGAGGTATCTTTTCCGGTTTTCTCTGAATAGAAAAAATTCACATGCATTAAAGAAACACCGGCAGTTACAGGGTCCACCCGGCCTGGCTCCATCTCTGCTTTCTCCGGGGAAAAATGCAGCAGTTTACGCTCACCCGCGTTTAATACAAACCGTTCCAGATCTATCCTGCTGACAATGAAGACAGTGGCCAGTATTAAACAGAATGGGAGCACCGCCAATATCTTTGATCTTACGCTGATCACCTTGCAGCCCTCCTGTCCGGAATCGCTGTAATCCTTTCTGCCGGTATCCTGAATGATCCTTCGATTCTCCAGATGATTTCATGGGCTCCTTCATGAGTCTTGGCGCTGACATTCTGAGCCTTAAAATACGGGAATCTCAGATTCTGGAGATACCCGGTCGCGTTCAAACCCTCATCGTATTGATGGGCGTTGAACTCCAGGACAACTGGAAGAGTAATCTCATTGTCCTCCTCCTGGAAATTACCAACCGTAATAACGGCCTCCTTTACGGTCCTTCTCGCCCTTTCAAGGGCAAGAAGGAGTATCTCCCGATGGCTTCTTAAACTATAATCTGCGGGAAGAAGACTTACAGCAACAGCCTGTTTTTCTCTCATCACCCTGATGACGTGTTCCATTTTGAGGACATTCATCCGTATGGATCCAAGATCAGCTGTGGCCTTCAAAAGGCTGTACTTATATTTACTGGCAAATAAAAGAATGCATAGTACCAGAGACAGAGAAATGCCGGCTATCAGATGATAATAGATTGCCCTTTTCAGCTCCCTGGCAAAGTTCATCTGTAATCCGCCTCCACAAGTAATTTTCTCTCTTTTAGTTCAAAGACATTTTTTGTGATGGTTAAGCCTTTAATATCATCGAATGATCCCGTGAATTTCTCATAAGCCGCCCCGGCCTCGGCGTAATTCTCGGATACGGCAGTGCCTTCTATCCTGCTTTTAAGCACTCCGTCATTCACAGAGACATCGATAGAGTCGAGTCTGATCTTGTCTCCCTTTAACCGCGTAAAGGCCTTGAATAAATCCAGGATATCCGGAGTCGTTAGGGAGCTCTCAAAAGAAGCGGCGAGAGACCTGTAGCCGTTGAACCGGGACACTTCCCTCTCATACGAAGTCAGGACCCTGTCTATATCCGGCAGATCCTTATAAGAATCCTGAAACTCCTCTCTGACGGCAAGGGTACTTTTAAAAACTATCCCTGTATAGAAAACCGACAGAATAATCAGGCAGAGGAGTGTCGCGGTAGAGTATCTGAGAAGGGCCACTGTGAATTTGACGTCCTTGTATTCACGGGGAGCGATGTCGGTATCGCTGCCGGAACACAGGGCGGATATGGCCGTCATATATTCCAGGATTACTCTGCTGTCCATCTGAATATTTGGAGGAGGAACAAGGCAGATCACAGGCACAGAGATCTTGAGGGAGGCGTTGAAATTTTTGCAGAGATTCCCCGTCAGAATTACAAGTGACGGATTGATTCTCAACGTCTGTCTGCAATAATTTAGTGTCATTTCAATATTACGCATGTCTAAATCTGTCATGCCCGCTTCCAGCGATTGGGCTTCTCTGACAAACACCATTTTTTTGTCATGGATCAGAAAAAGGTTTTTGTTAATACCGGTCTCTGAGACACACAGGGCATATTTACCGTCCGTTCTTATCATCGAGGACAGAGAAAAGACGTCCGGGTAGACAGCCTTGACCGTCTTTCCCCTGTCCGTGAACCTACGGATCAGATTCATCAACTCATTGTTCTTAACGGCAAAGACAAAAATTTCAAGGCTTTTTCTGTTCTCAATAATCTTTTCACCTGAGAGATGATAGAGATAAGAGAAATCCCTGAAGGGACACTTTTTCCGGATCTCAATCTCAATAATCTTTTCAAGATACTTCTTCTTCACAACCGGGACATTGATCGTATCCTGGTAAGATTCCCTGAAATTACTGACGACGATGAACTCCTTTGTCTTTTCACTCCTGAGAAAATCCCCGAGCTGTGTATCCTTCAGGGTGAGAACATCTCTGACCGTATGGACGCTGCCTTTCAAAGAGGGATAAATGACCCTTATCGTCTGGTTTTCAAAACTCACCACCATGGTATTTTTCATCTATGGCTCCTGAATAACACTCGCAAAATTGCAGGTCTCACGGGTTGACGGTGATCACAAACGACCTTTGAGCTATATTGTCATTGGCACCGGCGGTGTCATTATTGTCTCTGGTAAATAGGCTCAGGTTAAAACTTCCCGCTGCCGTGGGCGTCCCGGAAAAATTAAGCGTGTCCGCCTGTCCCCATGAGCCTTCTGCCAATCCGGGGCAATTAATGCTTGTTGTGTTCGGGGCCAGGACCATCCCTGCAGGAAGGCTTCCCTGAACACACCATCTATATTTCCCACCCACTGTATAGGGTGCCCCTCCATCTGGAAAAGCTGAGGCGCTGTATAAATTCCCTGCCTTGCCAGAGGGAAGGTCACTGTTTATAATCTTAAGCTGTGCGCCTGTGCATCCGGTTTTTATCCTCAGTTCATCAAGGGTCATCCATTGGACAATATCGTCATACGTTTCAAGTCGTGTCATATCTCCCGCGTAATTATCGATGCCGCTGATATCCGGGTTGTAGACCCTGATAGTACCGCCGGAGCTGTCGGTCTGAATATTGAAATTACCCGCTCCGCTGATAACGGCAAAGGACACATTGGGTATCGTACTTGTCGGTGTACTGCACGTGGCGTCAGGACACAGAACGACACTGAGACTGGTCGTTTTTCTCCCGCAGATCCCGCCTGCAGTCGTGATCATCAGGTTTGCATCCGGAATATAGTAGATCGAATTGTTCCAGGAGTCCCTTGGATTTCTCACCTGGGACGGAAACTCTGCAGCGGTGGGTATCCGGTTATTCGAAGTTCCAAAGCCAATCATACTTGAAACAGCCGCATTCACCGTCTCCTTTGTCTCATTGTATTTGGCCGCCTTTACAAGAGGCCCCATCATGCCCGCGCCAACCCCTATGAGCATACCGATAATGACAAGGACAATGGCAAGTTCAACGAGGGTAAAACCTGCTTCCCCTCTTAATATTTTCCACTGAGTCATACACGCCTTCCGCCTATTTTAAAATCCTGCGCAACCCTATCACGAGCGTTATTCCACCAAAGAGGGTCAAAAAAATTCCCGTCTTTGTCTTCACGATCACTTCTGTCAGGAGACTGTCCGGGGAGATGCTCCATATCCAATAATAACCGGATAGGATAGATAAAAGAGAAAGAACCGGTAAGACTACCTTGAAGACCTGGTGTATGACCGCTTTTATAGTGAACGTCAGGTCCTTGTTTCTATCCCAATCAAAGGGCAACTTATTTCCTCTGAAAAGTCCATAGCACAGAATATTCACAGTCATCAGCCGCAGTCAGAAGTCCTGCCAGGGTTGCAGGCATCCCAGGCTTTCCCGATCGTTAAAGCTTGAAATAAAGTGTATAGGTGCCGCTGGTTGCTGTACTGTAATTGCCCGATCCTCTTATACTTCCGGTATCGAACCCCGTCGTGGGGCTCCCATCATCATACTGCTGATCCAGTATCTGACAGACATCGTACGGCACACTCGTAAAACCTATCCACTGAGTCGTCAGTCCCTGGACAGCCACAGTTCCCAGGGCTGCAATCCCACCATAAGGATTGTTCGGGTTAACCGCTGAAGTCGTGTCTCCTGACAAGATGTTTCCAAGCCTCAATGCCCTCCAGGCGAGACATGTCTCTGTAGCCGCACCGGATGCGCAATTAGTGGTAAACGCGGTGATCACGCCATCATTATTCCCGTTAGTAATCCCCCAGCGGGCATTCATACTGTTGTCATCTCCCGGATATTTCCCGTACTTGTCCATATAGGTATTGACCCCGGCATTGATCTCCTGCTGCAGGTTATACAATCTTTTCATTCTGGCATTATTGATAAGGTCCTGACCCTTGAGTACAGCCCCCAGGATTAACCCTATTATCACAAGCACAATTGCCAGTTCAACGAGTGTAAACCCCTTCTGGTTTCGAATCAGCTTCATTTTTTTCTCCTCCATTTTTCCCTCCTTCATTGTTTTTAATTTTCCAACTTATGAGAATAAGCAAAACCTGCGCCAAGACATAACTACCTGATTTATTGAGATATTTAAAGATATGGCCGGGAGATTCTTCCTTTGATTTCTGACGCTTCTAGTCAAACTTATGGCGCATCACTGCTATTCTCAATCTTTTTTTTATCTTGACCTCGGCGGAAATAGTGACCTGGGGGAAACTGCTTTGCGAGAACGGGTATTTGGGGTGAGCGAGGGGACTTGAACCCCCAACCACTGGAGCCACAGTCCAGTGCTCTAACCAGTTGAGCTACGCCCACCATGAAGAGGTTTATCAGTGGTCTATTGGCGCGCCTGAAGGGATTTGAACCCCTGACCCACTGCTTAGAAGGCAGTTGCTCTATCCAACTGAGCTACAGGCGCCTGTATCATAGGGTGAATAGTTAAATTGTGATTGGTAACTATTCACTGCCTTATTGGTCGGGGCGAGAGGATTTGAACCTCCGACACCCTGCTCCCAAAGCAGGTGCGCTACCAGGCTGCGCTACGCCCCGTTTAATCTCCCTGGTCATCTTCAAGGATCAAGGACGCTTCACCTCTCAAATGAACAAGGCTGCAAAATGTCCTAATTTCATAATCTACTATACTCCCTGCGTAAAAGTCAAATTACCAGTGCCATTATGCACCCATCCAACAAAGGCATTGAAACTTTCCCTCCTTTATGTATAATAACTTCTCGAATACTGATAATCTGTCAACCCGTAAGGAGGTGAAATATTGGGTAGCGTCGTCAAAAAGAGAAAAAAGAAGATGCGAAAGCATAAACATAACAAATTGCTCAAAAGGACAAGAATCGAGCGAAGAAAGAGGAAATAGCAGGTTATCCAGATATGGCAATGAGGAAGGGAGACATAGAGGTATTTTTAAGCGAAAATGTCTTTATGGGTCTTATACTCTCCTCGGTAGAGGTATACAAAAAGGAGTGTTTCGGCCTCCTTTTGGGGTATAGGACCTCCCAGAAGTATATCGTCGAACATGCGGTACCCTATCAGAGTGCCAAAAGGGGCCATAAGTGGATAGAGATGCGGAGCGACAAATGGAAGGTCATTCAGGAGGTCCTCGAAAACTTCCCCAAATTGGACATGATAGGCGATTTCCACTCCCATACCATGTACCGGGATGTGAAGGCAGATATATCCCTCAGCGAGGATGATATTATCCACACCTATCCTGACGAGCTGCAGATCGTCATTGCCGTGAACGAAAACAGGCGCTCCATGGTATGGACATCGAACCCTGACCATACCATCTCCGGGACGATAAACGGCTTCCACTTTAAGTTGGCGGCCTACTATTTTCCTACGGAAGAAACCGATACCCTCAAGAAAGAATCAGGACCCCCGCGATTAGCCAGAATCGTCTGCCCCTTTGTGCTCGAATAAGTGTGACGCTAAAATATATTGCGCTGAGAAACTCAATATGTTATAGTGCATACATTCAGGACGTGCTTCGCTGGAGGGTGGTTTATGTATCTCATGAAGGTGAGAGGGTTAGTCTTTGATCCCCATACGAATATGTATATTGTCATCTTGAATGATGAGACGGATAAAGAGATACTGCCCATCTGGATAGGAAAATTTGAGGCCAATGCCATCTGTTTTATATTGGAAGGAATAACTCCTCCGCGGCCCATGACCCACGACCTAACAAAAAATGTGCTCGACACCCTGGATGTCAAAATCATCAGTATCGTCATCAATAATCTGAAGGACAATACCTATTACGCCAAGATACATCTGCAGGCCCGGGGATCTGAGGTGGTAATCGACTCCAGACCGAGTGATGCCATTGCCCTTGCCCTGAGGGCGAGTGCGCCTATATTTGTTGCGGAAGATGTGCTGGAGAAACGGAACTCAGAAAACCTCGATCAGTGGCTGAAAAACCTGAAGCCGGAAGACTTCGGCAAATACATGACATGAAGCAATCCAAACTCCTTAAACACCCGACCATCCCCTTTGAAATAAGAGAAAACCTGACCGTAGCCGAGGCCCTGACAGCCATGTCCCATACCGCCTTTCAGGCCAGGAATCTTGCGACAGCCGTGGATGTATGGGGCGCCATGCTGAAGGGAAGGACGAGCATCTTTCTGGGTCTGGCCGGTGCCATGGTCCCTGCCGGGATGCGAAGTGTCATCACCTATCTGATCCAGAACCGCATGATTGATTGTCTGGTATCTACCGGGGCGAACCTGTTCCATGATATCCATGAATCGCTTGGCAGGTTTCACTTCCAGGGAAATGCCCATATGGATGATGTCCTGCTCCAGCAGGAGGGTGTAGACAGGATCTATGATGTCTTTGCATCCGAGCCGGAGTTCCGGCGGCTCGATGACTATGTCTCGCACTTTGCCGATACCCTGGATTTAGACCGGCCGTATACAACCCGGGAGTTTTTATACCTGCTGGGCCAGAGGGTCTCAAAAGAGGCAGAGAGTGAAGGTATCGTGACTGCCGCTTATAAGGCCGGGGTCCCTATCTACTGTCCTGCGATAGGAGATTCCTCGATTGGAATCGGTCTGGCTGCAAGGACCCAGGGGAAAAAGTTCCTCTTTGACATCGTCGCGGATGTGCAGGAGACCGCACTGCTCTCCCTCAAGTCTAAAGAGACAGGGGTCATATACATCGGCGGAGGCACCCCAAAGAATTTCATCCAGCAGATGGAGGTCACGGCCTCGTTCTGGGACCCCACTGTCTCTGGTCATGAATATGCACTCCAAATCACTGCGGATGCCCCCCACTGGGGCGGCCTAAGCGGCTGCACCTTTGAGGAGGCCAAATCATGGGGAAAGATTAAAAAGGACGCCAGGATGGTCACTGTCTATTGTGACTCCTCGATCGCCCTGCCGCTTATTGCAACCGCAGTCGTTCAAAGGCACAAAGAGACTATCACGAAAAGAGTTCATCCAAATCTCTTAGAGATGCTGGCAAAAAACAAGATAGAAGGGTTTAAAAGGGCCTAAGAAGGCAAAAAGGGCTCTTGACTTGTCTTTTGTTGTGTGATAGTTTTACACCCCAATTTTTACATTTTAATTAATCACCATAGATCACAGTGTCCTATCGTCGGTTTTGATGCGGTAGAGTTATGTCCCATTGCCGGACAGGTCGCATCTGATTTTCTTGTGGCAAAGTTGTTGTATAAATTGATGGGGTATACCCTGTTGCCCAAAAACAGATAACCCATCGTAGCGCCGGTTGGCTTGAGGGAGGGAGAAATGCAACCTTTATTTGTACCAAAGAGACTATTCTTTACAAAGGGCGTAGGGACCCACAAAGAGGAACTCCGCTCTTTCGAGCTTGCGCTGCGTGATGCAAAGATTGAAAAGTGCAACCTGGTCCAGGTATCGAGCATCTATCCGCCCTACTGTAAGATCATCTCCATCAATGAAGGGATCAAAGAGCTTCATCCCGGGATGATCACCTATGTGGTCCTGAGCCGCTGCGCCAGCAATGAGCCGCACCGTCTGATCGCCGCGTCTGTAGGCTGTGCCATTCCCTCGGAT
Organism: Nitrospirota bacterium; assembly: GCA_016217665.1. Lineage (GTDB taxonomy): Bacteria > Nitrospirota > 9FT-COMBO-42-15 > HDB-SIOI813 > HDB-SIOI813 > JACRHF01. Next base: position 20,428 of record JACRHF010000077.1, read on the forward strand.
AAAAATGCCTACGGCTATCTCAGCGAGCACCACGCCTACGGTCAGACGGACAAGATCGCCGGAGACTATGCAGAAGACCTTGCCGCAGCCATGCTCGCCTCGACCCTGGGTATCGAGTTTGATGAAGACAAGGGCTGGGATGAAAAGAAGGAGGTCTACCGGATCAGCGATAAGATCGTCAGGACAACCAATATAACCCAGTCTGCGATTGTCAAGAATGGGTATACAACGGTTATTACCGCCGCTGTGTTTTTGTTTTAACTTGTTTTGGCAGCCTCGTAAAAAGTCTCGACAGCAGACGGCTTCGTAAAAAGCTCCATCACCCACAAAAGTGGGTACCCGAAGGCGCGCAAATCCTGAGGAATGAGGCGTACTTTTTTAGGTACGCCGCAATGACGAAGGATGCAGCGCAACGCCGCACGACCCATTGCATTTACTTCATAGCAATGGGTACCCCGCTTTTTACGAAGCCGTCAGTTTTAACTGCGTCCCTTCAGGATATCCGCTATCAGCGCCTTAAGCTCTGTCAGGTTGGCAGATTTCACAAAATAGGCATCGGACGCCCAAGTCCCAAAATCATGTTTATAGTCTTCATAGGCGCTTACAAAAATCAACGGGATATCACTTTTCAGCTCTTTAATCTTTCTGGCGAGGGTAATCCCGTCCGTATCCGGCATCTTGATATCGAGGGTGACAATGTCCGGCTTGCCTTTTCCTACCTGGACAAGGGCCTCGTCCCCGTTGCCGGCCAAAAGCACATGATACCCCTCCTCTTCAAATTCCTCCTTATAGAGAAGCCGGATATGCTCTTCATCGTCAACCACCAGTATCGTCTTCTTTGTCATCGAATCGCCCCCTTGATAGTGATTGTGATCACTGTACCATATCGCCCTTTAATTTTCTACTCTCCCCGCAGTCTCTTCTCAAGGGCCAGCATGACCCTCTCTCCACGCTCCTCCTCCTTCTCTCCCCAGGCCTCAAGGCAGGAGGCGGCAATCATCCTGTCTAAGGGGGGAGGATTGTATAGCAGCTTTCTGATGGAAAACGGATTGAGAGAAAGCGGATCATAGGTCTTCTCCAAATATCCGCTTTCGATAAGCCTTTCTTCTATCCGGGTGTGGGGTTGAACACCAATAAAAAATATCACAGGCCTTATCCGCCCCTTTCCCATAATATCCGCAATCACCTTATAAGAATGGATTGACTCTAACAGGGTCTCCTCTGTCTCTCCGGGCGCATTCATGGAGTAATTTAATGTGACCTTGCCCCGATACCCCTCTTTTTTCAGGTACCTGCACCCCTCATAAAGATGATCCAGCCTGAACCCCATCCCCATCTCATTTAGCACCTTCTGAGAGCCTGACGTAATAGAGATCTCGAGGTCCCCAACCCCGGAGGCAACCATTAATCCCGCAAGTTTCGGCGTAATCAGGCTTGTACGCACATACCCGCTCCACTCGACAGGCCGTCCCCTCCTGACAAGTCCCTCCAACAAGGTGGTGCAGTGGGGGACCGCCGCACTTCCCGGGATAAATTGCGCATCGGCAAACCAGATCTTTCGGGTATTCCAGTGTGTGTACAGATAATCTATCTCCCTTAATATGGCCTCCGGGTCCCGATAGCGTACCTGCTCCCCCTCAATGTAGGGGTAGAGGCAAAACTCACAATGGTAAGGACACCCCCGCTTTGTCTGTATCCCGATCGTCTCCCCAAAATAAGAGGCGGCCTCAGGGAATATGGAGGTGATATAATTGTAATCAACATGGATATCCCCGACAGAGACAGGATTCGCCGGAGTCCCTGATATGATGGACCCATTTTCCCGGTAAATAACCCGATGCCCCTTAAGATCTCTGCCATCAGCGACGGCCAGGAGGGCCTCCTCCCCTTCCCCTATGACCCCAATGACCCCGTGCGGCAGCCTCCGGATAATCTCCCTTGAAAAGACACTCAGGGCCCCGCCGCCCAGGGTGATGGTCTTATCCGGAAATGCCTTTATCGTCTTTTGCAGGAGGTGGAGTTTTTCCCGGATGCCATTCTCATAGGTAAAGACCATCCGGAGTCCCTTCAGGCCCGCCTTTACTCTCCTTAACATATCCCGGGAATAATAGAAATCAAAGGCCAGCTCCAGCGACGGGTCCCCTCCATGGGGGGCATAGATCTGGATGTCCCGCCATGAAAAGGCAATGAGATCCGGCTTAAATGCCTCAACCATGTCAAGGATCGTCCGCTGACGCTCCCGCCTGGGGATGGTGGACAGGTCTAATATCCGCTGCCGGATATGCGGCCGTTTCCGGTGGATGTAGGCGGCAAGATAGGTCGGACCCACAGGGTATATCTTCTGGCATGGAAGCCAGATGTATAAGATGGAGCTATGCTCTCTATTCATCACAGGCTGCTCCCCTTTGACTATTTGTGGGACTACCTGGGACTACTTGATCCCCACATGGACAGCTACAATACCGCCAGACAGCAGGGTATACGAAACCTCTGAGAACCCAACTCCAAGCATTAATTGCCTGAGGGCCTCTGCAGGGGGAAACTTGCGGATGGAGTCTGGAAGATACTGATAGATGCCGGTCCTGTCGCCGGAGAGTATCGTCCCCATGGCCGGCAGCAGGGTAAAGGAGTAAAAATCGTACAGAGACCGGAAGATACGGTTCTCGGGCTGTGTAAACTCAAGACAGACTACCCTTCCTCCGGGTTTTATCACCCGGCACATCTCCGAGAATGCCTTTTTGAGGTCTGTTACGTTCCTGACCCCAAAACCTACGGTAGCGGCATCAAACCTGTTATCCCCAAACTGGAGAGACTCGGCATTGCCCAGGGTACAACTGACAAGGCCTTCAAACCCATACTTATGGATCTTGCTCTTTCCCATCTCCAGCATCTCCGGATTCAGGTCTACGGCGGTAACGTGCCCGGAGGGGCCGACCCATTTGGCAAGGAGGAGGGCTATATCCGCTGTCCCGGAGCATACATCCAGGACCTTACCCCCCTCCCTGATATTTGCCTGATCTATGGTATACCGCTTCCAGTAATGATGCATACCAAAGCTGAGGACGGTATTATTCAGATCATACCGCCGTGCTGCGGAAGAAAACATCCTCTGAACGATCAATTCCTTATTCATAACCGGTTAAAATTATACAATAATTATAGGCTTTGGGGAAATAATTTTAATCTTGACAACCGCCTTGCATGTGACCTACTATTGACCCCGTGAAGAGTATCGCAACGGCAAATGCACGGCTGACCATAGAGGACGTCTGGAGCCTCTGCAGAGAGGACCTTAAGAGGGTCGA
>JACRHF010000078.1 GCA_016217665.1 Nitrospirota bacterium
AGGGATCAGGACATGGTCATCAACCCCGTCAAGATATCCGGCATGTGCGGCAGGCTGATGTGCTGTATCGCCTTTGAACATGGAGTCGAGGATGAAAAAGGGTAGGTACATCACGACCCCGATCTATTACGTCAATGACGTCCCCCACATCGGACATGCCTATACCACAGTCGCCGCGGACGTCATCGCCAGATACGGCCGCATGTGCGGTTATGAGGTCTTCTTTCTGACAGGCACAGACGAGCACGGTCAGAAGGTCCAGGAGGCCGCAGCCAGACAGGGGCGCCCGCCGCAGGCTTATGTTGACGGGATGGTCGGCAGGTTTCAGGATCTCTGGAAGGCATTAAACATTTCAAACGACGACTTTATACGAACGACCGAGGCGCGTCATATCAGGGTTGTTCAGGGGGCATTAGACCTTCTCTATAAAAAGGGGGAGATCTATTTAGACTCGTATGAAGGGTGGTACTGCCTTCCGGATGAGCGGTTCTGGATGGAGAAGGATTTAAAAGAGGGCAAATGCCCTGATTGCGGCCGGGCCGTCGAGCAGATCACCGAGAGTAACTATTTTTTCCGGATGAGCAAATATCAGGAGTGGCTCATCGAATATATCAAGGCCCATCCGGATTATATCCAGCCTTCGGTCCGGAGAAATGAGGTCCTGGGATTCTTACAGAAACCGCTGGGAGACCTCTGCATCTCACGGCCTAAAGCAAGGCTTTCCTGGGGCATCCCCCTCCCCTTCGATGAAAACTATGTCACCTATGTCTGGTTTGATGCCTTAGTCAACTACATCTCTATCCCCGGCTACCTTGCGGATATGGACCGCTTCCGCAAGTGGTGGCCGGCAGACTTTCATCTGATCGGGAAAGATATCCTCACGACCCACTCTGTCTACTGGTCTACGATGCTGCGGGCCTTAGATATTGAACCTCCGAAGACGATCTTTGCCCACGGCTGGTGGACAGTCGAAGGGGAGAAGATGTCCAAGAGCCGGGGCAATGTCATGAATCCGATGGACGTGATCCGGGAGTTCGGCGTGGACCCCTTCCGGTATTTCCTCCTCCGCGAGGTGACCTTCGGACTGGATGGGGACTTCTCTACGGATGCGATGGTGCGCCGGATTAACGGAGACCTTGCAAACGACATTGGAAATCTCCTCAGCAGGACCCTCTCCATGATCGAGAAATATTATGACGGCATCATACCGGCGGCACAGGGGGCAGAGGCCTCGCAGGACACGGCCCTCAGGAAAGGGGTGGACGGACTGTCTGAGAAGGTGGGTCTTTTTATGGAGCGGCTCGAGTTCAACAAGGCCCTCAGCGCTGTCTGGGAGGTCATCACCCTGGCGAACCGGTATATTGATGAATCTGCGCCCTGGACACTGGCTAAGGATGATTCAAAGAGGACCCGCCTGTCTGCAGTCCTCTACAACTCTGCGGAGTTATTGCGCATCATCAGTCTCTATATATACCCCTACATGCCGGAGACTGCCGGAGAGATGTGGGGACAATTAGGGATAAAAGGGGATATCACCGCGGCTCACCTTCAGGAGGGATGCCGCTGGAGCGGGCTTAAACCAGGACTCAGGATAAAAAAGGGGAAGGTGCTGTTCCCCAGAATCGAAAAGATCGAAAAGACAGAGGTCAGAGATCAGGAACTAACTCCCCCTTTATTAAAGGGGGAAAAAGGGGGATTACCCGTGAGTGACGATACGATTGCGATTGAAGATTTTGCAAAGATCAAACTCCGTATTGGAAAGATCGTGACTGCGGAAGGGGTCCCGGGTTCTAAAAAACTGCTGAAACTCCAGGTAGACCTCGGTGATGAGAAGCGGCAGGTGGTGGCAGGGATAGCCGCACACTACAGGCCGGAAGAGCTCATCGGAAAGAGTATTGTCGTCGTCGCAAACCTGAAGCCGGCAAAACTGATGGGGATAGAATCCCAGGGGATGATCTTAGCCGCAGGTACTGAAGGAACTCTGTCGTTGATAGGGCCTGATAAGGACATGTCACCTGGGGCAGTGGTAAAGTAAAAAGCGAGGAAAAGGGGACAGATTTATTTTCTGCTGATCAGCAGAAAATAAATCTGTCCCCTTTTCCTCGCCATAGTGTGCAAAATGACCATTCTGATTGATACCCACTGCCACCTGACCATGAATCAATATGATCCCGACAGGTCCGGGGTGATCCAACGGGCCAGGGATGCCGGTGTTGAACGCATGATCACCATTGGCACAGACCTTGAGGACAGCCAGAGGGCGGTCGCCCTTGCAGAGGGACATGACTTCATGTCCGCTGCCGTGGGCATACACCCCCATGATGTCAAAGAGATCAAAGATCCGGAGGCTACTTGTCAGTCATTAAAATCCATGACATCCAACAGCAAAGTCGTGGCCTTGGGCGAGACCGGGCTCGATTATCACTACATGCACTCCCCGGCCCCTCTCCAGCAGGAGCACTTCAGGATCATGATCAGGATGGCAAAGGCGTGCGGCCTTCCGCTGATCATCCACAGCCGCGAGGCCAAAGAGGACACCTTGAAAATCCTTAGTGAAGAGGTGGGAGACCAGCTCCGGGGTGTGTTTCACTGCTTCTCCGGAGATATGGAGATGGCAGAGGCGGCGCTGGCGATGGGATTCTATCTCTCCTTCTCCGGCATGGTCACCTTTCAGAATGCAAAGACGATCCTTGAGGTCGTCAAGGCAGTCCCGCTGGACCGGATCCTCACTGAGACCGATGCCCCCTTCCTCACCCCGCACCCTCACCGGGGAAAGAGAAACGAGCCGGTCTATGTCCGATATGTTGCTGAGAAAGTGGCAGAGCTCAAAGCCCTTTCCATCGAAGAGACCGCCAAGGCCATCTTCGCTAACGCGGCAAAACTCTTCAACCTGAACCTCGAAAATACCCCTTGAGCCCGATAAATCGGGCAACTACACCGGTTGCGTCGTTGCCAGCCAAGCTCCTGTAGTTGCCCAATTCATTGGGCTTTAAGCAACTCAAAAATATCTCTAAGTGCCCATCATTCCCACGGAAGTTGGAATCCAGACCTCTGCCTGCATTCCGAATTCCCGCTTGCGCGGGAATGACATTTTCATGTTCCGCAGAGCTCACTATTTAGCCCTATATAAAAAGCCAAAATTTTGATAGAATACACCGGCCA
>JACRHF010000080.1 GCA_016217665.1 Nitrospirota bacterium
CCTGAGCCCCTGGATATCCTCCACGGACAGACCGATCTCATCCAGATAGACATTTCCCGTATCATAGGAGAGCCTCCCCCGGAGTGTATCCATAATGGCCCTCGGCTGTTCATAGATCTCTTTGAGCATGAAGTGCCGGTACCCCCCTTTTTCTGCCATCACAGGATTCCACACCACTTTGGAGGGTTCCTTTTCAACCGGAGTCCCTTCAAGATCCATAATCTGTATTCCCTCCGGCGAGAGGACAATGATCTCTTCATCATCTAAGAAGACCACGTCCCTTGTGTAGCTGAGGATGGCGGGGATATCCGACGCGAGGAATGAGCCCCCCTGGGCCAGACCCGCAACCAGCGGACAACCATTCCTGGCGCCGACGAGGAGATCGGGTTCTTCCTCCCTGAGCACGGCAATCGCATAGGCACCCCTGACCTCTTTTAATGCCTCCTGTACGGCCGGCACTAACGACAGCCCCCTCTTTACATGACGGTCTATCAGGTGGGCAATGACCTCTGTGTCTGTCTCTGACGCAAATTGGCGCCCTTCTGCAATCAGCTCTTTCTTGAGCTGCATGTAGTTTTCGATGATTCCATTATGGACCACAACGATGTTGCCAACCCTGTGGGGGTGAGCGTTCTCCTCAGAGGGACGGCCATGCGTAGCCCACCGGGTATGTCCGATGCCGATCGTACTCGATAGTTTTTCTCCTGACAGGGCCATCTCCAGATTCTTCAGCTTTCCAACACACCTCCGAACCCCGATCTTCTGCCCCTGGATAAAGGCGATCCCTGCAGAGTCATATCCCCTGTACTCCAGCCTCTTGAGCCCGTCAATCAATATCGGGACAACATTCTGATCCCCTATGTATCCAACAATGCCGCACATATTCTCTCTCCTAACTTCCGGTTATTCTAGCCCGCATTGCGTCATACCTCGGCGGGGGGTCCTTTCCCCTTCGCTCCTGGCCTTCGCAGTTGACCTGTCTAAGTCTCGCAGGCGGGGAAGCCTTCCAGCCTCTAACGGGCTGGCTTTTTTCGCTTTCGCTCAATGCAAGCAATGTCCTCCGCCTGCTCGACTTGACAGGTGCCCAACTGCTCTCGGCAAGTCGCGAAGGGGAAAGGACCCCCCGCCGGGATTACCCGGCTACTCCTCTTCAGCCTTCCTCTTCCTTCTCTTCTCTGCCCACCCTTCCATGTTTCTCTGCTCCACACGGCTTATCGCTAAGGCCCCGGGAGGGACATCCTTTGTGACCGTCGAACCAGCGGCGATAATCGCCCCATCCCCGATCTTTACCGGGGCCACTAATTGCGTATCACTTCCCACAAAGACCCCGTCTCCTATGACGGTCTTGTGTTTTTTCCATCCGTCATAGTTGCAGGTGATCGTCCCTGCGCCGATGTTGACCCCGCTGCCGACCTCGGCATCTCCAAGATAGGTAAGGTGATTGGCCTTCGAACCCTCTCCCATCACCGCCTTCTTAATCTCTACATAGTTTCCTACCCTGACATTCCTGCCGAGTATGGTCCCCGGCCTCAGGTGCGCAAAGGGCCCCACCTGAGAGCCATTGCCGATCCTGCTCTCCTCGATGACGCAGGCATCTTTAACCGTTACATCATCCCCGATCTGGCTGTCTGCGATCCTGCTGTTCGGATAGATAACGCTCGATTTTCCTATCGTTGTATCCCCCTGAATCGTTGTCCCCGGATAGATCGTCACATCCCGTGCAATCGTAACCCCTGCATCAATATAGATGGCTCCCGGGTTTATCAGCGTGACGCCATTCAGCATGAGATGATCGTTGATCCGCCTCCGCATCATGCCGTCCACCATCGCAAGCTCAATTCGGCTATTCACACCGATAACCTCTTCCCTCTCCCGGGTCTTGTGTGCAGATACCTTGACCCCCTTTTTAAGACCTATCTCGATGCTGTCCGTCAGGTAGAACTCTCTCTGGGCATTCTCTGCCTTGATCTCCCGGATCGCCTCAGACAAAAAGGGGCTGTCAAACACATAGGTGCCGGTATTCACCTCCCTGATTCCTTTAAGATCATCCGAGGCATCCTTGTCTTCAACGATCTTATGAATAGAACCGTCAGCCTGACGTACAATCCTCCCATATCCGGTCGGGTCTTCAACCTCTGTTGTGAGGACGGTTACAGAGGCGCGTCCCTTCTGATGCGCCTCTATCAGCTCAGATACGGTCTTTGCGGTCATCAGGGGGACATCCCCGCACAGGATAACCACCCTCCCCTGATAGCCTTTCAGGGACTCCATGGCCAATCTCACAGCATCGGCTGTCCCTCTCTGCTCCGCCTGATGCACAATCTCAACATCCCTGCCGGACAGCGCCTCCTGCACCCTGTCTGCCTGATGCCCGATGACCGCAATAATCCTCTCTGAAGAGATCTCTTCAGCAACCCTGACCGGATAGAGGATCATCGGCATCCCTGCTATGGGATGCAGGACCTTCGCAAGTCCTGACTTCATCCGTTTTCCAAGACCCGCCGCTAAGATAATGGTGACTATATGACTGCTCATCTCTATACCTTGACCTTGTCCTTTTCCAGGTCATTTCCGGCTGACTCCTTGATATCCTTCATTGCAGACGGGGTATAGAGGCCCCCGGAGATGATCATCTTCATCCCATCCTCCACACTCATGGACAAGGGGGTCACTTTATTCTCCGGCACAAACACGAAATAGCCGGTGGTCGGATTCGGGGTGGTAGGGACAAAGACATTCATGACCCTCTCTGCAGTCATCGTCTGCACCTCCCCACGGGCTACCCCTGTCACAAAACCTATGGAATACATCCCCTCCCTCGGAAACTCGATAAGGACAACGCGGTTAAAGTGCTCCTCTCCCTGGAGGGACACGGTATCCACGACATGCTTAATGACAGAATAGACGTTGCGGACAAGGGGCACCCTCTTCATGATATCCTCCCAGAGGGCCACGGTCCTCCTCCCGATATAGTTCGTGGTAAAAAGCCCGATCAGAAAGATGAGTATAAACAGGGCAATGATCCCTAAGCCGGGGAAATAGACCTTCCCATACCCTTTCAGGAAATTACCGAGAAAACCTTCAAGAAATCTGAGGAGAGTGGACAGGACGAGGTACGTCCCCCAGATAGGGATGATCACCAAAAGCCCTGTGATGAAATATCGTCTAAGGTATCCCTTCATCGTGATGTTAGCATCATACAATATTCAGACATGGAGTTTCAAGGATAAATTACGGTTGCTGCCATATTTGATTTTGTTTACAATAGCTGCGACATGAAAATCTTTGTAAAGGTCAAACCGCAATCAAAGAGTGAAGGGGTCACAAAGACCGCCGAGACGCACTATGTCGTGCAGGTGAAAGACCCCCCTGTTGCAGGAAAGGCCAACGAGGCCGTTGTCAGGGTCCTGAGCGATTATTTCAACGTCCCTAAGAGCCATGTCCGGATTCTGAAGGGAACCCAGGGCAAGCAGAAGATTGTAGAAATTTTCTAGGGACACTTCCCCATACCCATCCTCCTACTCATCCAGGTCATCGCTCATATATAGGTGACAAACTCCGGCTCAATGTGGGCCTTGAGGATATCACACCGGGCAATGACCCCTGTGAGAGAGCCGTTCTCAGTGACCGGAATCCGGATGATGTTTTTTTCCATCATCAGGTTCAGGACCTCCTGCAAGGGGGTATTGACATCCACGGTGACAGACTCCCGGGTCATCACCTCCTCCGCCCTCAGGGTA
>JACRHF010000083.1 GCA_016217665.1 Nitrospirota bacterium
AACGACCCGTCCCCAGAGGTCCTTTGTGCCCCAGATACCGGAGCGGAGGGACTGGAGTTGAACAATCTGGCTGTGGTCAACAAACAGATTGACCTCAGGCCCGTAGTTTTTGATATACCATGAAAAGACCTCCGGTTCCGCGGCCTCAAACATCACCTTTTCCAGACCCAGGGCATTCACGATCTTTGCCGGGACATCGGTCCTCCAGACCTTCACATTTTCCGTGATCCCCTCAGATTCTACCATAATCATATAGGCCCCTGCATCAAGAAAGCGTTTGGCCTGCTGTATGGCCCATCCGGCATCACGGGTCCCCTCTGCCTCCAACTCCTCGGCCCGGGTTGCCCCGCCGGCGCCAAACTGGATCCCTATCTCCGGCTTTGCCTTTAGCCCTGCCTTTTGCACCTTCCCGACAAGCCGCACCCAATCATCCGTGGGGAGGGTGATAAAACCGCTGGAGATCTCAACGATGTCAAACTCAAGGGCCTTGCACTGTTCGATGTATTGGTCTACAGCACCCGGCCCCAGGGTGAGAACGCGCTCGATAAAACCACCTGTGGAGACGATGATCTCATGGCTGTGGCAAAGATCAATGATGTCCTTAACAGCCTTACCCGTCATCAGGGTAAAAGAACCCCCTGCAAACTTGAGGGCATCCACATATTCGCCCATAGTCTCAAAGAGGTCCTCAAGATAGTGCTTCCCCACCGGGGTATAATAGGGACCCCGGATTTCTGTTACGCCCTGCGTGCGGGGTTTTTGCGGCAGTTCGTTAAATTTTAAGAAGGGAAATGAATGCTCATGGGGGTTCCTCCCGGACTTTTTGCGATCCTCTTTCATTTTTCGGGTACCTCCTTTTCTTCTCCCTCTGTGAAACCTATGGAACCTTCACCTTTGCCAGGAGCCCTGTCAGTTCTGAGACGGGGATGTTCTCCAGGTCCTGTACGACATTGGTGATCTCCCGGCACAGTGTGTCACCGGTGAAGGGTTTGCTCAACCCCGCAAACTTATCGGCCACCCTTTCCCAGGACATGGGGCGGGTATGAAATCCCTCGTAATCATTTTTCTCAATCCTGAATACCTTACCATCTTTCATTGTAACCGTGAGGCAGACCGGTATCCTCTCCGGAAAGTGTTCGCTGTATTCTTTCAGAGGCTTCACAGAGATCTTCCGCAGCAGTGTCTGAACATCCTCTCCACAGATTCGCTCCGGCCGGTATTGCGCCGGGGTTACCTCGTTATCCAGAAGGGCTGCGGCAACCATATAGGGGAGACTGTGATCCGCCTCTTCTTTGGTCCGGACCTGGGTCTTATTCCCTTCCTCTCCCCCTCCTATTATATGATAGGCCACATCAAAAATCACGATCTTAATATGCGAGATATCTTCAGGCCGGAGGCGATGTTCTTCTTGCCATTGAAGTATACCCTCCAGAGAAGACTGGGAGTGGATCTCTGCATTATATTTTTTGATGAGGGTCCGGTTCACACGCTCCAGATCTTCACGGGACCAGTCTAAGGTAAACCTCCCGGCAATGGAGTCCATGAAACCCTTATTCCCTTCAAACACCTCCCGGGGACCGGTAATCCCCCGCATTGCAAGAAAAGAGGCATGGGTGGCGCAGAAGGCGGTGTTCGGATAGGCAAGGCCCTTCCAGTGAGAAAGGGCCCCTGTACGGGTCACCCGCAAGGCGTTAAAGGCCGTCCCGCTGATGGCAATGGCATTGGCAGTCTGTCCGGTATTGAGTCCAAGCACCCTGGAGACGCCGGCGGCTGCGGCATAGGAGCCCTGGGTCGTATGATCAAATCCCCTGGCACGTACCGGGGCAACGTCACTTAACCGGCACTGCACCTGATAGGCAACGGCAAGACCTGTGAGAAATTCCCTCCCGCTGCACCGGGCATACTCAGACGCGGCCAGGACAGCGCCGAGGTTGTCGCTGGGATGGCAGGTCTCCCCTTTTGCGATATAGCTGTCGTTAAAGTCCAGGTATCTCACCAATGCCGAGTTATAGAAGGCGGCCCGGTCAGGGGCCGTCTTGCCGCCGCCGATCAGGGTACACCTTTCTGAGCCGCCAAAGTCATTGATATGTTCCCTGATGTATTGGATAGGTTCGCCGCTCAATGCCCCGATGGCACAACCGAGGCTGTCCAGGACCCGGATTTTCAGCGCCCTCCGGGCTGCCTGAGAAAGATCCTCATAAGAGGCCTTTACTACAAACTCTGCGAGCTGTTCCACGAGGGACATAAAACCAGGACCTCCGGTCAACGAAATTCAGGCATCTTTCTCCAGGCGCTGAGCCTTGCCTGCAGGTTGTCGAGATAGATATAGATAACCGGCGTAATATAAAGCGTCAAGAGCTGGGAGAAAAGGAGTCCGCCCACGACAGCCATCCCCAGCGGGCGGCGCACCTCGCCTCCGGCGCCGAATCCGAGGGCTATGGGCAGTGTACCCATGAGTGCAGCCATGGTCGTCATCATGATCGGGCGGAACCTTATGATCGCCCCCTCGAATATGGCCTCCGCAGGCTTTTTGCCCTCTGTTCTTTGTGCCCCCAGGGCAAAGTCTATCATCATGATGGCGTTCTTCTTCACGATGCCTATCAGCATGATGATTCCGACCATGGCGTAGATATTCAGGTCCTTATGAAATATCAAAAGGGTCAGAACCGCACCGAAGCCTGCGGACGGCAGCCCTGAAAGGACCGTAATCGGGTGTATGAAGCTCTCATAGAGTATACCGAGAACGATGTAGATGACAAGTATCGCCATGACGAGGAGCAGCCAGAGGCCCTTTGTGGAGGCCTGAAAGGCCTGGGCGGCACCCTGAAAGCCCGTGCTGATGGCCGGCGGCAGGGCGGCATCAGCAACCTTCTGAACCGAGGATACGGCCTCGCCCAGGGATACACCGGGCTTAAGATTGAACGACAGGGTGACCGAGGGCAACTGCCCAAGGTGGTTCACTGAGAGCGGGCCTACCCCCTTTGTGAGTTTTGCCACGGAATACAAAGGCACAAGATCCCCTGTCGCTGATCTGATATAAAGCATGGATAATGCGGAGGGTTCCATCTGGTACTGAGGCTCGACCTCCATGGTGACCATGTATTGATTATTAGGCGCATAGATGGTCGATATCTGACGGGAACCGTATGCGGTGTAGAGCGCCTCTTCTATCTGGCGCGCGGTGATACCGAGGCTTGCCGCCTCATCCCTGTTTATCTGCATATTGACCTGCGGGTTTTTTATCTGTAAATCACTTGTGACATCCTGGAGGATATCCAGATTCCGGAGTTTGTCTTCAAGTACGCCGGCATATTTATAGAGCTCTTCTGTATCAGGGCTCTGGAGCGCGAGCTGATACTGACTTTTTGTGAGCTGGCCTCCTATCCGGATAGGAGGCAGGTTCTGCATGAATATCCTGATCCCCGGAACCGTTGAGAGCTTCGGCCTGAGCTCCTGTATGATCTCATCAGCGCTCAGAGGCCTCTTAGAACGGGGTTTGAGCCTTATGAACATGCGGCCCGTGTTGCCGGATGCGTTCGGTCCGCCCGCGCCTACGCTCGACATAAAGGCCTCCACATTGGGGTCCTGGATGACGAGGGACGCCAGTGCCTGCTGATGCCTTTTCATGTCCTCGAAAGATATCCCCTGCTGGGCCTCTGTGAACGAGAAGATCTGCCCTGTATCCTCGGAAGGGAGAAAGCCCAGGGGCATTATCCGGAAGAGATAAACAGTGGCTATCAGGAGTGCGAACGAGACTATAAGGGTAGCGAACTTGTGCCTGATGACAACCCGTAACGTGCGTTCATAGAGGTCCAGGAGTTTCTGAAACCCCTTCTCAAGGGCCGTAGAAAGCCTTCCGTGACGCCCGGATGCCGGCGGCTTTAAGAACCTGCTGCACAGCATAGGGGTGAGGCTGAGCGATACGAAGCCTGAGATGAGTATGGCAACGACTATGGTGATTGCGAATTCATGCAGAAGCCGTCCGAGGATGCCCCCCATGAAAAAGACCGGGATGAAGACGACGACAAGGGAAAGGGTCATCGAAAGGATGGTAAAGCCTATTTCCCTTGAGCCATGGAGAGCGGCATCGAGTATACCCTCCCCCTTCTCCGTATGTCTCACGATATTTTCCAGCATGACGATCGCATCATCAACGACAAAGCCGACGGAGAGTGTCAGCGCCATGAGCGAGAGATTATCGAGGCTGAACCCCAGAAGGTACATGACCGCAAAGGTCCCGACGATCGACATGGGGAGCGCAAGGCTCGGGATAATCGTAGAGGAGGTGTTCCTGAGGAAAAGGAATATGACCATGATGACCAGTGCGATCGTAAGAATGAGCGTGAATTTGACATCCCGTACGGAATCCCGTATCGATGCCGAGCGATCATAGAGGATATTGAGGTTTATGGAGGCCGGCATCTGCGCCGTGAAGGTGGGGAGCAGGGCCTTTATCGCGTCCACGACCTCTATCGTGTTTGTTCCGGGCTGCCTCTGTATCGCAAGGACTATCGCGCGGGTATCCCGGTACCAGCTCGCGATCTTATTATTCTCCACACCGTCTATCACACGGCCCACCTCGTTCAGGCGCACAGGCATGCCGTTCCGGTATGTCACGATAATGGGGCTGTATGCGGAGGCGCCGGTGAGCTGCCCCTCTGTCTGGATAGTAAACATCCTGTGGGTCCCGTCTAAGGTTCCTGTCGGAAGGTTTACGTTCGCCTGCTGGATGGCACTGGCGACCTCGTCTATCCCGATTCCACGGGATGCCAGCGAGTTCGGGTCGACCTGCACCCGGACGGCATATTTCTGCGAGCCGAATATCTGCACCTGGGCCACACCGCTGATCATGGAAATCCTCTGGCCGATGAAGGTATCCGCGTACTCATTCACCTTCGAGAGCGGCAGGGTCGGGGAGCTCAGCGCAAGATAAAGCACGGGCTGGTCGGCCGGGTTTACCTTCTGGTACGAGGGAGGACTTGGCATATCCGCCGGGAGCTGGCGCGATGCCTTCGCGATCATGGCCTGCACGTCCTGGGCCGCGGCATCGATATCCCTGCTCAGATTGAACTGAAGAGTAATCTGCGTATTGCCGAGCGCGTTTGTCGAAGTCATGGAATCAATCCCGGCGATCGTGGAGAATTGCCTCTCTAGCGGGGTCGCAATGGCGGATGCCATCGTTTCGGGACTGGCACCGGGAAGGTTTGCTGTAACGAGTATCGTGGGGAAGTCCACGTTCGGCAGGTCGCTTACCGGCAGGCGCATATATCCCGAGACCCCGAAAAGGAGTATCGCCAGCATCACGAGCGTTGTCATGATGGGCCGGCGTATAAAGATCTCGGCTATATTCATCAGCGCGTAACCTTTTCTCCTCCGGTTCCATCCTTTATTTCAACCTTTGCTCCCGGTGTAAGCTGGAGCTGTCCGTCCGTGACAACACGCTCTCCGGGATCGAGGCCCTTTCCTATCACGGATTCGTTGCCGATGGTTCTGCTCACGACGACCGGCCGGAGCTCCGCTGTACCGTCGGCTTTCACCACAAAAACATACAGCCCGCCCTGGCCCGTCTGAACTGCCTGTGAGGGGACAAGGATTGCCCCGGCTTCGGTAGTAAGCCTGAGCCTGACTTCCAGGAACTGGCCCGGCCAGAGACTTTTTCCCCTGTTATCGAAGGTCCCTTTCAGGCGTATCGTCCCTGTACTTCTGTCAACTTCGCTGTCTATGAAGGTTAACTCTCCTGTCTCAGGCCCGATACCGCTCTGGGTCGCAGAGACTTCCACCTTGAGTCTGGATTTTGCCATGAACCTCTTTACCTCAGGCAGGTATTCCTCAGGGATAGAAAAGCTTACATAGATGGGGATCTATCATCGAGATAACAACCAGGGCCTTGTCATCGTTCGCCTTGACAAGGTTCCCCTCGTTTACAAGCAGACTCCCTGTCCGGCCGGATAGGGGAGCGTATATCTTCGTATAGCTCAACTGAAGCCTTGCATACTCCAGATTGGCCCTTTCCGCCTTTACGGTAGCTTCCAGCGTCCCGGCAGAGGTTCGCACCAGGTCGTACTGCGACTGCGTCGCATAGCCCTCGCCGGCGAGTTCCTTGTAGCGGCGGGCCTCTGCCTTTGCGTTCTCCATCTGGATGATGCCCCTGGAGAGGTTCGCCTCGGCCTGTCTTAGGGCAACCTCAAAGGGCCTGGGGTCTATCACAAAGAGGATCTGGCCTTTTTTTACATCAGACCCCTCTTTGAAATGGATGGACTGGAGCTGTCCGCCCACCTGAGACCTTACTGAAACGGTCGAGTACGCCCCGGCCTGCCCGATCGCATGCAGGTCTACAGGCACATCCCTCTTTTCGGCTATGGCCACAGCCACCGGCGCCGCAGGTCTTTTCATCTCATCCTTGGGATTTTCCCAGGACGAACACGACTGGAGCACAAGGGAGGCCGAGATGAGCAGAACAATGACCAGGGTCCTCATGGCTTTCTCCGGACTTGCATCACAACAAGTAAGTACATACTTACATGGCCAGAGTATTATAGCAACTTGCATTGAATAGTCAATAAGGCTGCGAGAGTGATGCCTCGGTCAAGGGGGGCCGATGTCCCTGAGCGACTTGCCGAAAGCAGTTGGGCACCTATCAAGGCGAGCAGGCGGAGGAAAGCCAGCCCGTTAGAGGCTGGAAGGCTTCCCCGCCTGCGAGTCCTTAGATAGGTCAACTGCGAAGGCCAGGAGCGAAGGGACATCGGCCCCCCTTGACCGAGGCATCACCTGCGAAGGGCTTCAATGATTGACTTTAGGCACGGGTTATGTTTTGATATACCTCCTACGGAGGGGCGGTAAATGGGTGATAAAAAGATAGCGCCGTCGATCCTCTCTGCCGATTTCTCACGCCTGGGCGAGGAGATCCGGAGGGTAGAGGATGCCGGAGCCGATTGGATCCATGTGGATGTGATGGATGGGGCCTTTGTCCCCAATATTACGGTAGGTCCCTTTATCTTAGAGGCTGTCCGGAGGGTGACAGCGCTTCCCCTGGATGTGCATCTCATGATCGAGCGGCCTGAGCAGTATATCTCTGAATTTGCCGATGCCGGGGCGGATATCATCACGGTCCATTTTGAGGCCTGCACCCACCTGCACCGGACCATTCAGGTTATCAAGGAGAAGGGGAAGAAGGCAGGGGTTTCTGTAAATCCTGCGACGCCGCTGGTGTCCATAAAATATGTCCTCAGCGATATAGACCTTCTGCTCATCATGTCCGTGAATCCTGGCTTTGGCGGACAGAGGTTCATCCCCTCTGCGCTGGAGAAAATCAAAAAGGCCCGGCAAATGGTGGATAAGAGCGGGGCAGATGTCTCTATCGAGGTGGATGGCGGGGTAAAGTTAGAGAATATCGGTGAGGTGGTGTCTGCAGGTGCAGACATATTCGTTTCCGGCTCTGGGGTATTTGGGACGAAGGACTACAAGAGGACGATACAGGAAATGAAAAGGATCATCTCGGGAAGGTAATGGCAAAGGGAGAGACCAGGGAGATCATTGACAGTCTCCACCCGTTGGAGATAAGGCTTCTCTTTGCCTTTGAGGCCGGAAAGGTGATAGACGACAGCCTGTTGATCAGCCGGGCGTCTGTTGAGCAGGCCCAGAAAGACATGGCGATCGGGTGGCTGCTGGCCAAGGGGATCGTAGAGGTAACGGGGGAGACGGTTGAGAGGATCGTTGCCCTGACAGAGATAGGGGAGAGGTACAGGGATCAAAAGACCCCGGAGCTTCGTATCTATGAGACGATCAGGCAGACGATCCGGGATAATCGTGATGTGAACATGTCGGGTATCAGGGAACGGGAAGACCTGGATCCCACAGAGATCAGCTCTGCCATCGGTGCCTTGAAAGATAAGGGGATCGTCAGGATAGCCCAGGGCGGCCGCATCGAGATCGCCGATGAATCCCCGGTGTCTGAGTTTGAAGATATTCAGACCCTGATCACTGCTGTTGCAAATCGCGGCGAGGTCAACCTTTCAGAACTCTCTCAGGGTGAGCAGGTGATTATCGAGGGGCTTCACCGGAAGAGGGGAAAGACCAAGGGGGTCTTCAGGATCAATGAAAAGGTAAGCCGGACGTACACGCTGACAGATTTAGGTACCCAGATCCATGCAGAGGTCTTACAGCGGGGAAAACCAGCAGACGAGATATCGCAGCTGACCCCTGAGATGTTGAAAGATGCTTCATGGGAGGGGAAATCCTTTCGGAGATACAACATTACCCTCCCGCCGCCCAGGATGACTCCGGGGCGGAAACACCCCTACAAGGAATTCTTAGACAGTGTGAAGGATAAACTTGTTGCCATGGGATTTGAAGAGATGCGCGGCGGGCTGGTTGAGAATGAGTTCTGGAATATGGATGCCCTCTACATGCCGCAGTTCCATCCTGCCAGGGACATACACGATGTTTATTATGTAAAAGGACCTGAATCCGCCAGGGAGATCGAAGAGCCCTTTTTAGCCAATGTCTCGAAGGCGCACTACTCCGGCGGGGATACAGGCTCACGGGGCTGGCAATATTGCTTTGATGTAGGTAAGGCAAAGCGCCTGATGCTTCGGAGTCAGGGGACAGCGGTGTCTGCCAGGACCTTAGCGAATAACCCGAAGATCCCCGGGAAATATTTTTCCATTGCACGCTGTTTCCGGTATGAACAGGTTGATGCTACACATGCCCAGGACTTCTTTCAGATCGAGGGGATCGTACTGGGTGAAGAGATAAACTTCCGGACGCTCCTGGGGCTCCTGGAACTCTTTGCACGGGAGGTCGCAAAGGCCAAGGAGATAGAGTTTCTGCCTGCCTACTTTCCCTTTACAGAACCCTCTGTGGAGCTTCATGTCAAACATCCGAAGCTTGGCTGGATGGAGCTTGGCGGGGCAGGGATCTTCAGGCCTGAGGTGACTATTCCCCTCGGCGTTCATGTGCCGGTAATCGCCTGGGGACTCGGACTTGACAGGATGGCGATGGTGGCCCTGGATATCCATGATATCCGGGACCTCTTTTCCGCCAATTTAGACATGATACGGACAAAGCGGACGCACTGGCTGTGAGGAGCAGGTAATTGCCTACGATCAGCATAAAAAAGAAAGACCTTGAATCTCTGATTGGATCCTCTTTTTCGCCGCAGGATATCGAGCAGCACCTCCAATTGGTTAAGGGAGAGTTCAAGGGGTATGATCTCAAGAGTGATGAGCTTAAGATCGAGCTGAGCGACAGTAACAGGCCTGACCTCTGGTGCTGCGAAGGGATTGCACGGCAGATCAGGGGAAAGCTCAGAGGCGAGTGGGGGGACTATCCGTTCTTTGGTTCCAATAACTCCAATAAGAAGTCCGGTCAGATTATCATCTCTGCAGACATGAAGGGGATCCGGCCCTATGTGGGCGGCTTTACGGCAACCGGTGTGAATGTGGACGACGAGATGCTCATCCAGATGATCCAGACCCAGGAGAAGATCTCTGAAATATTCGGCAGTAAGCGGAAGAGAATCTCGATCGGGATCTATAATCTCTCCAGGATCAGTTTCCCTGTCCATTATAAGGCGGCCCCCCCGGAGGAGATCTCATTTACCCCCCTTGGACTTGAGGAGAAGATGACCCTGAGGGAGATTATCAAAGACCATCCCAAGGGGCAGGTCTATGGCGAGATCCTGAAGGGGATGGAGAGATATCCCATCCTGGTGGACAGCAGGGGTGCTGTACTCTCTTTCCCTCCCATTATCAACAGCAGGGAGGTGGGGGAGGTGCAGGCCGGAGACAGCGCACTCTTTGTCGAGGTGACGGGCCTGGATATCCGGCTTGTGCTCCTGGTGCTGAATATCTTAGCCGTGAATCTCCACGACCGGGGGGCAGGGATTGGGGCCGTCGAGGCCGTCTATCCCTACGATACAGGATTTGGCAGGGCCGTCAGCATCCCGTGTGCGTTTACAAAATCTTTGAACCTCTCCCTCAGGGATGTGGAGAGGGTGATGGGGGAGCGGCTCAGCATGGATGCGGTCTCCGGTCTCCTGGAGGACTATGGCTACCGGGTCAAAAAAGAGGGAGAGTCCTTAGAGGTGACCCCCCCGCCATACAGGGACGATATGATGCACCCCATAGACGTCTGTGAGGATATTGCCATCAGCCGCGGCTATAACAGTTTCAAACCCATCATGCCTTCCCAGATGACCGTAGGGGGCTTGAGTGATATTGAACTATTTGCAGACCTGATCCGGGGATATATGACAGGTTCCGGATTTCAGGAGATCATCTCAAACATACTGACCTCAAAGGAGGAGATCCTGTACAAGATGGGACTTGGCGAGGAGAAGACCGTGGAGGTCGATAACATCATGTCAATCAGTTACTCCGCCCTGAGGCATTGGATCCTCCCTTCCCTTATGCGGGTTGAGGCCGCAAGCACGGAGAGCTTTTATCCCCATAAGACCTTTGAAACCGGGGAGGTCGCGGTATCTGATGAGGCAGGCAATCTCTCAAGCCGTACGCTCATGAAGTGTGCCGCCCTCGTCTCTCATCCTGCGGCGAATTTTTCAGAGGCCCATGCCATCTTGGAGGCCCTGATGTATTATCTCCAGATTGAATACCGGCTAATGCCAGGGGATCATCGGTCCTTTATTGATGGAAGGATGGGGTGGGTCTATGTGGGGGATGAGGGGGTAGGACTGATCGGAGAGATGCATCCCAGGGTCCTCACCGGATGGGATATCCATATGCCCTGCAGTGCCTTTGAAATAGAGTTGGATAAACTGCTTAAGATCTATAAGGCGTCCACGTCTTAGTGTGAAAAAGGGGACAGATTTATTTTTCCCCTTTTTCAGGGGAAAAATAAATCTGTCCCCTTTTTCGCCGCCTTAGCAGATTGTTGAAAAAGTCTGGCAAACTGTCATTCTGAGGAGCCGAAGGCGACGAAGAATCTGATCACCCTTTGATTTCCTTAGGCATCAAATCCTTCGGGCAATCGCCCTCAGGATGACACTTCGCAGGAAAAAAATAAATCCCGTTGCGCAGTCTGACATTTTCAAGGTTAATCAATGAACCGGATAAAGAGATTCTTGTATGTGATCATATTTTTACTCGGCATTGGACTGATCGTCTATCTCTATTCCCATAAGACTCCTGTAGAAGTCAGGGTTATTAAAGTGAGAAGGGGGATGGTGGAGAGGACGATTACCGGTGTCTCGAGCGGCACCGTGGACCCGTTGAAGAGGGTGAGGCTTCAGGCGCTCCTCCCCCTGAAGATCAGGGAGGTCCATTTCAAGGAAGGGGACCGCGTCAAAAAGGGGGATGTCATTATCCGGTTGGACGACTCTGAGATCAGGATCAAACTGGATCTCCAGCGGGCGGCCCTCAGGGGGGCAGAGTTGAGGCTCCGCGAGACAGAAGAGAGATACAGGTTTGCAGCGCAAAATTATGAGAGGACTAAGCGGCTATTTGAAGAGGGGGTTGTCCCGGATAATCTCCTGGATGAGGTGAAGACCCAGTATACGACGATCGGGAAGGGGTATGAGATTGCAAAGAATGCCATCCATGAGGCAAGTCTCAGTGTCCAACTGACGGAAGAGGAGTTTAAAAAGACCCATATCCGTGCCCCCTTTGACGGCCTGATCTCTTTCTTAGATGCAACGGCCGGGGAGATGCCGCCCTATACAGGGCTGGAAGGGACCACCCTGCCTCAGTCAACAGTTGCTTCTTCAGAGACGAAGCCGTTTTGTGAGGTAATTGATGATTCAGTGCTGAAGGTAAAGGTCCCCTTTGATGAGGTGGATGCCATGAAGATAAAGTCCGGTCAGTCTACGAAGATCACCAGCGATACCATGCCTGATCAGGTCTTTATTGGCCAGGTGGCCTACGTCTCTCCGGTAGTCTCCAAGACCCTTGAGCAGAACCGAACGGTCGATGTGGAGGTGGATATCAGCAAGGCGGATAAAGGACGATTGCCGGTCGGGGCCTCTGTAGATGCAGAGATTATCCTGGAGACAGAGAAAGAGGCGCTGGTTGTTCCTACGAATACTGTTTTAGAGAAAGAGGGAAAGAGGTTCGTCTATGTTGTGGAAGGGGATCTGCTCAAAAAGAGGACGATTACGAGCGGCATTTCAAACTGGGAGTTCACGCAGATCCTCAATGGATTGAAAGAAGGGGAGAGGGTGATCACCTCATTGGATGTGGAGGGGATTGAAGAGGGACTCAGGGTAAGGATCAGAGATGAGGAGTGATCCGTTAATCTCTCTTGAAGATGTAAAGAAAATCTATGGTTCCGGTCCCATCCGGGTGGATGCCCTGGCAGACATCAATCTCCGGATAGTCCATGGGGAGTTCGTGGCGATCCTGGGCCCGTCCGGTTCAGGAAAATCTACCCTCATGAATATCATAGGATGTCTTGACCGTCCGACTGCCGGAAGATACCTGTTAGAAGATGTGGATGTCTCAGGACTGAGAGATGAAGCCCTGGCACACATCCGGAACAAGAAGATAGGTTTTGTCTTTCAGATGTTCAACCTCCTCCGGAAGCAGACAGCCCTGGAGAATGTCCAGCTTCCGCTGCTCTATTCCGGCGTTGATCAGAAGGCAAGGCGGGAAAAGGGATTATTGGTATTGAAAAAGATGGGGCTTGAGGGCCGCTGGAATCACCGGCCCAACGAGCTCTCCGGCGGGGAATGTCAGCGTGTGGCGATAGCCCGTGCCCTGATCACCGATCCTCCGATCCTCCTTGCAGATGAGCCTACCGGAAATC
>JACRHF010000082.1 GCA_016217665.1 Nitrospirota bacterium
CAGATGAAGATGTTTCTGACCCGGTTGGGATTTAATTCCAAGGTCGTGGTTACAGGAGACATTACCCAGATTGACCTCCCGGCAGAAAAGGTCTCCGGTCTTATCGAGATCCAGGATATCCTCACAGAGATACACGGGATACGGTTTGTCTACTTCACAGAAAAAGATGTCGTCCGGCACAAACTGGTGCAAGATATCGTAAAGGCCTACGAGATATTTACGGCAAAGACTTCAAAGATAAAGAAGACAAAGGGATGATGAGACAGCAGGCCGCAGGGGGTTTCACGATTGAGGTCAGAAACCTGCAAAGGAAACACAAGATAGATCAGGGGCTGATCCGGGATAAATCAAAGGCCATCCTGGCCCTCTGCGGGCTTAAAGATGTCGAGCTAAGCATCCTCATCGTCAATAATCAGAGGATCCAGGACCTTAATAAGACATACAGGGGAATAGACAAACCGACCGATGTACTCTCTTTTCCGATGATGGGGACAGAATTAAACTCTGTCCCCGCTTCGCAGCCGGGGAAATTGAGTGCCCAGCCTCTCCTGCTCGGAGACGTCGTCCTATCCATGGAGAAGATACAGAGTCAGGCCAGGGAACAGGGACATTCCGTTGATTGCGAGTTGATGATGCTCCTGACCCACGGGATATTGCACCTAATAGGGTATGACCATGAAAGGTCCCTGCAGGAAGAACGAAGGATGAGGAAAAAAGAAGGCCTTATTCTGGCAAAGATATGAAACCAAGAAATTTTGTTGAGAGCACCAATCTTGCGATGGAAGGGATATTCCATGCCGCAAAGACCCAGCGGCACATGAGATACCACCTCTGGGCGGCCGGGGCGGTCATCTTCCTGAGCCTTCTCCTGGGCGTGACACGCATGGAGTTCCTGATACTCACCTTCATCATCTTATTGGTCCTGTTAGCGGAGATGGTCAACACGGCCATCGAGGCCATTGTGGATCTCGCATCCCCTGACTATAACCCCCTGGCAAAGATTGCAAAGGATGTGTCCGCAGGGGCAGTCTTCTTAGCCTCTGTCGGGGCTGTGATCACAGGCTATCTCATCTTATTCCCCTACATAAAGCAGCCATTCACAGGCGTGATCCAGTCTGTCGAGGATGCCTCGGAACACCTGACCCTGATTGCGGTAATCCTTGTGGTGATTGCCGTGGTGCTCATCAAGGCCCATAGCCGGACAGGAAGGCCTTTCTACGGCGGGCTCCCGAGCGGACATTCGGCAGTCTCATTTTCTATAAGCACCGCGGTTGTTTTTCTGACCAAAAATGCCCTCATATCGTTCATGACCTTTATACTGGCGATGATGGTCGCCTATAGCCGGGTCTCTTTGGGGATACACACCATCAGGGAAATTGTAGTCGGGGCACTCCTCGGGATGATAATCACCGTCTTATTATTTCAAATCTTCGGATAAGGACCTATGAATTTTTTTACAAAACTCGGCAATAAACTGACACGAACCAAAGACAAGCTCATAGGGGATATTGATGTGCTTCTCTCAAGATGGAAAAAGGCAGATCCGGCCCTGTTCGATGAGTTAGAGGAGATCCTGATCTCAGCGGATATGGGAATGCCGGTCGCAGAGAGATTGATAGAGAAGATCAAAAGAGAGAAGATTACCGAACCTCAGGCAATAAAGGAGGCCATTAAGGAGGGGATGCTCGCCATATTGATGGAACATCAGGGGATGCTCAACCTCCCGGATGCCAGTGATGCCAGGCCTGCCGTGGTGGTCATCGTCGGGGTTAACGGCACCGGAAAGACCACAACCATCGGGAAGATGTCGGAGAGGCTGCGGCGGGAGGGGAAAAAGGTAATCATTGCCGCTGCAGATACATTCCGGGCGGCGGCCATAGACCAGCTTAACATCTGGGGGGAGCGGAGCGGAGCGGCTGTGATACGGCATGCAGACGGGGCAGACCCTGCCGCAGTGGTATTTGATGCCCTGTCAGCCGCGAAGGCGAGGGGGGCGGATGTCCTTATTGTGGATACAGCAGGAAGACTGCATACCAGGGTAAACCTGATGGAAGAGCTGAAGAAGATCCGGCGGGTTTTGGAACGGGGACATCCGGGGAGCCCCCATGAAGTCCTGCTGGTCCTGGATGCCACCGCAGGACAGAATTCCCTTGTACAGGCCCGGATTTTCAGCAAGGATATCGGTATTACAGGGATCGTGCTCACGAAGTTAGACGGGACCGCAAAGGGGGGGATCATCTTCGGTATCATGGAAGAGCTCAAGGTCCCAGTAAAGATGATCGGGGTCGGAGAGGGAATCGAGGACCTCAAAGACTTTAATGCACAGGAATTTGTAGAAGCGCTTTTTGAAACATAAAGGGGACAGATTTATTTTCCGGCAATGCCGGAAAATAAATCTGTCCCCTTTATGTCCTACTTCCCCTGATCCGCTAACAACTGGTCTATGATCTGCTTGAACGACTCGTAAGGCCTCGCTCCGACAATCCTTTTGCCTGTGATCTCTTTCCCCTTGCCCTGGGATTTGCCGATGAAGAAACTGGGGGTGCCGCTGACCCCGGCCTTTTTCCCATCCTCGATATCCCTGTTGATCTCTTCTGCATATTTGCCGCTGTCAAGACAGGCATCAAAAGGACCCGAACCCAACCCGATCTCTGCGGCATACTCTCTCAGTTTATCCACCATCAGGGCGTTTTGATTCGCAAACAGCTTATCGTGCATCTCCCAGTACTTTCCCTGTTCTCCGGCACAATTAGCCGCCTCAGAGGCCTTTGGCGCCTGCTTATGGAACTCTAAGGGAAAATCTCTGAACACATATCTGACCTTCCCGGTCTTTATGTAGTCTCTCTCAATCTCCGTAAGGGTGCTCTTAAAAAACCGGCCGCAGTATGGGCACTGAAAGTCAGAAAATTCGATGAGGGTCACCGGGGCATTGAGCTCCCCCTTTACAGGATCATCATCCATACTGACCACAGCCTCCTGCGGCTCCGGGACCGGCGCCTGCTGCCGGGCAGTGATCTTCGTCTTCAGATCCTCTACGTCCTTCCTTAAATCCTGAACCTCCTTCCTTAATGCCTTGATCTCCTCTTCAGACCTGCTGTTAGGCATATCCGCTGCCTTTGTAACAGGCGAAAGAGATAAAATCAAGGAGAAACATACTGAGAAACTTATAGCAATAAGGACCAACCTTTCTTTCATCTTAACCCCCTATCTGTTGATAATCGAATACCCCTGCATAACATTCAAGAAGTCCGCCGCTGAGAACAACTGAAACGATCCCCGGGTCAAACTGTTTGCCGGACATCCGGGAGAGCTCTTCCCTGACATGATCCAATGCAAGGGCCGAACGGTAAGGCCGGTCACACAGCATGGCATCCACGGCATCCGCAATGGCCACTACCCTGGCGCTCAGGGGAATGGCAGTCCCCTTCAACCTTTCCGGGAATCCTGTCCCGTCAAACCGCTCATGATGACAGAGGATCACCGGCATCATCTCCTGGAGAAATTCCACAGAGGTTATGATCCTGGCCCCTATGGACGGATGTTTCTTGATCTCATCAAATTCAATGGAGTCCAGCACCCCTTGCTTCTTAAGGATGCTCCCCTCAACTCCTATCTTCCCAATATCGTGGATCAAGGCAGCTTGCTCTAAGGCCAGTATTTTATCGGGCGGAACCCCGATCCTCTCGGCTAAGAAGGCAGCAAACCTCGAAACCCGCTCAGAATGGCCTCTGGTATATTGATCCTTGGCATCAATGGCGGCCAGCAATGCCTTCACGGTGCTTGCATAATGGTTTTCAATACTCCTCTTGGCATCCTCAATCTCCTTAGATAGTTCTGTAGTGGCAATATGGAGCCTCTTAATCTCATCCTTCGTCCGAAGGTGCTCTCTCCTCTTCGCCACCCCCTTCTCGACGATGTCTGTCACGTCTTTATGATCAAAGGGTTTGATCAAATAGTCCAGGGCCCCGTACCGGAGCGCATTCTTTGCCGTCTCTACACTCGCATACGCGGTCATGAGGATGACCTCGATATCCGGCTTTACCTCCTTTATCTTGCGCAGGAGCTGGAGCCCATCCATGCCGGCCATCTTGATATCCACGATGACGACATCAAAACCCCTCTCCGATATATACTCTACAGCACGTTCCCCGCTATCGGCCGTGACAATCTCATACCTGCCTTTGAGGATCATGCGGAGGGCCTCCCGCGGCCCCATCTCATCATCCACGACCAGGACACTGTCTTTGTTCTCCATCTACACTCCCTCCCGTGTTGGCGCCGCAACAGGTAGCAACACGGTCAATGTTGTCCCCTGATTTGGTGCACTCTCTATAGTGACCTTTCCCTTATGGTCTTCAATGATCTTCTGGCTCAAAGGAAGACCGAGTCCGATCCCCTTCTCCGGTGTAGTATAAAAGGGGTCAAAGGCCCTCTCGATATCCTCCTGAGGGATACCCTTTCCGGTATCCTTTATGGAAACCCTGATCATGGCATCTTTTAATAAAGACTCTACATCGACTGTCAATGTCCCCCCTGAATTCATGGCAATCAGGGAATTTTGCAGTATATATGACAATGCCTTGCTTAGCTGGGCCTTATCCGCAGAAAGTTTAAAGATCCCGGGGGCATAATTCTTGACGAGGCGAAGGTCTGACGCCTTTTGATCCTTGAGGATGGATTCAAGAGTTTTGTCTATCAGGTCACCCATATCCACTGTCTCAAATTTATACTCTATTGGATGGACAAAGGCAATCAATTTTTCTATCAGGTTGTTTAATTTTTCGACCTCTCCGGTGACCGTCGTATAGAAGAACTCCTGAAAATCTTTGTCGTTATATCGGTCTTTCATAAGCTGAGTAAAAGTTCGGACTGCCACAAGCGGATTCCGGAGTTCATGCGCCATTCTCCCGACGAGTTCATTTAATACCTGCAGGCTCTCTCCCTTCTTCCTTTCCCTGCTCAATTCCTTCCTTGCGGATATGTCGTCCAAAAGCACGACCCCGCCGATCAGCCCCCCGGCAACATCATATAACCCGTAGGTATCCACCGCGAGATACAGCCCCTCTGCCTCAGATGCCATCTCATGTCTTCTGTAGACCTTTCTCTCCCTGACAGTCTCCCGGATTAAAGCGGCTATAGCAGGGGGGAGAAAGGCGGCGCCCCTGCCGATCAGGTCGGAGGCCTTTCTATTTAATATCTCCTCTGCCTTTGGATTAAATATCATGACCTCTTCCCGGTCATTCACCGTGATCACACCGCTCCCCATCCGTTCCAGGATCTTCTGGATATATTCCTTTTGATAGCAGACCCGGTGATAATTATAAATATCCTGTATCGCCCTCCCAAAATAGTTTGAAAGGACGAACAGCCTCTCAATCTCTGTGTTGCTGTAGGCATCACCTGTGATCTTGCTGTCAAGATTTAAGAGGCACAGGAGTCTCCCATCAGACATGATTGGGATGCTGACAATGGCCTGCAACACCTCCATCTCCCTCAGTGCCCGGGTAAAGACAGTCTTCTGCCCGGCATCGGTCTCTGCCCTGTCCCTCCTCAGCACCCTCCCTTTAGCCGAAAGCCACAATACCATTCCGCTGTCACAGGAGAGAGAGAACCTGGAGGCAAGATCAGGACGGAGCCCTCTTGATCCCTTAATCTTATAGACACCAGCCGCTTCATCAAAGAGGAACAGGGATATACGGCCCACTCCGATGACCTCCATGACAGCCTCCAGAAACAGATTGATCAGCTTATCAAGGTCAAAACTCGCTGCAAAAGTCCTTGACAGGGCAACGGCCTTTTCAAGGGGCTCAAAGGCTAACAACGGACCTTCTCCCCTGCCTGAATATCTCTCTGGAGAAGGAACGGACTGGAGCCTGAAATGTTCAAGCTCGCTTAACATATCCTGTCTTTCCTGTGACTTTCGAATGACGGCATTCAGCCTCTCCTTTGAAAGGGGGGCAGAGATCATCTCGTGAAACATCTCATGATATCTGTCCAGCTCCACCCCAGACAGGTTTGAGGGGACAATCCCTATCCAGAGGAGATCCGGGATGGCTTTATGTCCCTTTATCCATACTCCCACATTTTCAGATATCGCGACATCCACGGCTATCATACTGATCCGGGCTGTCCGCAACAGGTCAGCCCCCTTTTCAAGGCTGTCCACCGGCAATACGATGTATTCATCGGTGAGTCCCGCCTGGAATTCGCTAATGATCTCGCCGGAGGATGTGATGAGCAATAATATTTTCACAATTTACCCTTTCTAAAGGGGGAGCGTCAATGTAACCGTAGTCCCCTGGTTATGGACACTCTCAATCGCTATTTCTCCATTGTGTTTTTCTATGATCTTCCTGCAGATAGAAAGACCAAGCCCGGTGCCGGCGCTCTTTGTCGTAAAAAACGGTTCAAAGAGGTGTGTCTTATCTTCCTCCCTGACCCCGGTACCTGTATCCATTACCCTGACGATAAGTCTGTTTCCATGGATAACATCTTCACTCCTGAAAACATCTACCGTAATCGTTCCACCGTGCGACATAGACTCCATGCTGTTTATAAATAGATTCAACAACACCTGTTTCAGTTGAAAGTGGTCCCCAGGGATCAGAGGGAGACCTTCAGCAAATCTCTTTTTAACGATAATCCCCTTTGGGGTCAATTGGGGAAAAAGCATCCGAAGGGTCTCCCCTATGAGCCGTACCATGTCAAAGGACCCGATTTTGGGCTCAGAGGATTTTGCAAAGTCGAGGAGATCAGAGACGATACTGCCGATCCGTTCAACCTCGTTTATGGCGATGTTTGCAAAATGGTCCCTGAACTCAGGGTCATCAAATCTCTCAGGGAGGAGCTGGGCCAATGTCTTTATCGAAACTAAGGGATTCTTAATCTCATGGGCAAGCCCGGCGGCTATGGTACCGAGGGATGCCAGTTTTTCTGCGGTCTCCTTTTGTACAATGATCTCTTCATAGTGCCCCCTCATCTCTTTCATCTCTTCCCTAATCCGGATATTCACGAGCAGGATCTCTATGTACTGTGATAGAAGCAACAGACAGGCCTCCTGGAAAGAGCCGGGAGGCTCCTGCATCCCCCCCTCACCTTGATCGCCTATTAACAGGACCCCTGTTAAGGCCCCGCTCACCTTAATGGGCATGACCCTGTGGATCTGGACGTGCAGTTCCTCAAGAAGAAATCGGTAAAACTCATCACCGATTCTACAAAGGCCATCTCTCTGTGACAATTCCTCTACAAGGGTCTTAGGGATGTACAATGTCTTTACCCCGTCTATTTCCCATGCATCGTCTTCTGCCTTCTTAACGACGTAGCCTGTGTACCCTCCTGAAAGAGACAGGGTTACCTTCAGGGCGTGATGAAGCACCTCCGTGCTGGTGCCCATACCAGATAATTCTTCGATCCTTTCTTTGAGGATTACCAGAAGGGAAGTAGCAGAACCGTTATAGATTTCCAAACAACACCACCCTGTTCTTTCCCTGCGCCTTTGCCTTGTAAAGGGCCCTGTCTGCGTTATTGATGAGCAGCTCGATCGTGGAGGCATCTGCCGGATAGGAGGCAATCCCCAGGCTGATGGTCAATTTTGCCTCCTTCCCTTTATCCTTTATTACCGGTATTACCGGAAGAGTGACACCCTCTATCCCCTCCCGGATACGATTCCCGATCAGACGGGCATCCTCCTTATCCGTTGTAGGGAGTATGATAGCAAACTCCTCTCCCCCGTATCTTGCCGCAATATCGATAATCCTGACACAACGCCTGATTACATGTCCTACATTTTTCAGGGCCTCATCTCCGGCGAGATGACCATAGGTATCGTTATATTCCTTAAAATTGTCTATGTCCAGTATTATCAGAGAAAAGGGCTGTCCATGGCGCTTGGAGCGTTCCACCTCCTCTGAGATCCTCTCTTCAAAGTATCTCCGGTTCAGGAGTTCTGTCAGAGGATCTGTGATAGATATCTTGCGCAGACTCAGAGAGCTCTGATAATAGACCTGCCGTTCAATGGCCACAGCAGAATAGAGCGCCAGGATTTCAAGGAGCTTGAGATCCATATCCGAGAAGTCTGTCCCGTTGGCCTTATCAGACAGGTTGATAACGCCAATGCTCCTCTCCTTCATCCGCAACGGGAGGCTTATAAATGATTTTGTCTTATATCTCGTACGGTTTGGCCTTGAGAACCTCTCATCCTGTTCAATATTGCTGACCACTACCGGCGTACCCCTTTCCAGCACGGTCCCGGCAACCCCCTCCCCGGGATTAATCCTGACATGATCGAGGATGGCCGAGTTCAACCCCCTGGTCGCCTTCACCTCCAGCGCACGGGTCTCCTCATTCAGGAGCATGATGGAACCCTGTTCAGCCCCTGCAACCTCTGCGGCCCTGCCGATGATCACATCGAATAACTGGGGGGAGTCATTATCGGACGCAATCGACACCAATGCCTGCAAGACAGCCTCCCCTTTTCTGAAAAAGTTTTCGCGCCTTAAGAAAAGCAGACGGTTCTCAAGGGGGACAGATACGGCCCTGCAAAAGGATTTGATCAGGTCTTCATCCTCCGGAGAGAGAGGCGTATCTAAGATGCAGATTAGGCCCTCTACCCTGCTTTTCATGGTTATTGGAAATATCTTGACAGAGGTAAAGCCGTTTGGCAGGCCGGTTTTCAGGATATCAAACAGTCCTGTAGAGGAGACAACCTCATTCCTTTTCACCGCCTCTTCGATAAGCCCTTCAACCCCATTGATTTTAACGTCGGTCAGCGCCTCCTTTTGATATCCAAAGACCTCTTCTACCCTGAACCTCTCCTCATCCGCATCCCTCAGCAGAAGTATGGCCGTCTGGATATTAAATAACACCCCGAGGGTATTGAGGATCGTGTGATATAGCTCTCTGTTATCGGCGGCGGCTGTACTGCTGACCACCTTTATCATCGTCTGTAATTTGGCCATCCTGTCCTCAATAATTTTATATTTCTCTCTATTCTGAAAAAGATACAGGGTGGCTGTCTTAATGGCCTCCATCGCAACCTTAAAATGATTCAGGTCTGTAAGCAAAATCCCCTTTGCCGTCTCAAGGACACGGGCCTGGTCACACCCCAGCTTCTCAGCAACCCCCCTGTATCCTGCAAGATCCGCATAGGATGAGATGATCCTCCCGCCGAGGATGAAGCATCTCTTGTCCGACGCCTTATCAGAATAGACAGGGATGGCCACATTGTTCAGGTTGGCATAGCACTTAAAGTAGACAGGCTCCTCTTTGGCAAGGGCCTGGACAAGGGGGGTCGTGCAATCTTGTTCGCAAAACACCCTTCCGGCGGCCTGTTCCTGGAGGAGCTTGCATAGAGGACCCTCCTCCTCACGAGAGGGGGTATATTTCTCCTCTCTGCATAAGAGAAAGGGAAGCCCTGTTATCGCTGATAACGTCTCTGCCCATTTTGAGGCAAGGTCTTCGTTGTAGTCCATGATATCCATCGCCTGATCCCTGCTGCCCTTATAGGGGAAAGTAAAATATTATAGCAGACCTGCAGCAAACTTTCTATCTTCGGGTAAATTTTGGATTAGTTTCAAACTATTTACTACTGCAAAAGGAGTGCCACAGAACTAAATCACGAGCCAAATCAGTTGACAAATAATACCCAAATAGCCTAAAGTAGTTGAAAGACGGCCCGATTTGGCCGGTTACGGTCATAGAATTGCAATGCATCGGTGATAGGGTTACATAGACCGAGGGGTTACATAGGAATAATGGAGATGAGGATGCTAAAGAATGATGCCTTTTTGAAGGCCTGTCGCAGAGAGCCTACAGATTTTACCCCTGTGTGGATCATGAGGCAGGCAGGCCGGTATATGAAGGAATATCAGGCCATAAGAAAACGGGTAGATTTTCTGACAATGTGCAAGACCCCTGAACTTGCGGCGCAGGCCACACTCCTTCCTATAGATATCCTTGGGGTGGATGCGGCCATCCTCTTTTCAGACATCCTGATCCCTGTGGAGGCCATGGGGATGGAGGTGCGGTTTACAGAGAAGAGGGGGCCTGTTTTCTCAACGCCAATAAGGTCCGAAGCGCAGGTCCAGGGTCTTTCAATCCCGGGACCTGCAGAGTCAGAGGAGCGGATGCCCTTTATTGCAGACGCTATAAGACTTATCCTCCAGGGCCTCGATCACCGGGTCCCCCTCATAGGCTTTTCGGGGGCGCCGTTTACATTAGCCACTTACATGATTGAGGGGGAGACCTCAAAGAATTTCACATGGATAAAGCGGATGATGTATACAGACCCGCCACTCCTGCACAAACTGCTGGATAAAATAACCGGCGCTGTGATCCACTATCTGAATATGCAGATCAGGGCGGGGGTCCATGCCGTACAACTGTTTGATACGTGGGCAGGGTCACTCTCTCCTGATGACTACCAGGAGTTTGCACTTCCCTATGTGGAACGGGTCATCAAGGGAATTGATAAAAAGAACTGTCCGGTCATCCTCTTTGCAAATGGGGTCAGCAGTATATTGGAGTATATGGGAAACTCAGGGGCCGACGTGAACGGGCTTGATTGGAGGATTGATATAGGGGTTGCAAGAAGGAGGGTCGGCAGTCAGGTCGCACTGCAGGGGAACTTAGACCCCTGTGTGCTCTATGCAGGACCGGATGAGATCAGAGGGCATGTACAGGCCATCCTTCATAAATATGGGACAGGGCCTGGCCACATCTTTAATCTGGGGCACGGGATATTGCCCGATACACCCGTAGAACATGCAAAGGCGCTGGTGGATATCGTCCATGAGGAAAGTAGTAGTAAGAGGTCATGAAGATCACAAATAAATTAACCATCAGCATAGACACCCTCCTTAAATATGACAGGCCGGGACCACGATACACCAGCTATCCGACGGCCCCTGTCTGGGATGAAGACTTCGGCCCAGAAAGGTTTAAGGGCAAGATTATTGAGACCAATAGCGGCAAAGACCTCCCCCCCCTGTCGCTCTACTTCCATATACCCTTCTGCTTCTCCCTCTGCTTCTACTGCGGCTGCCACTCCATCATTACCAGAAAACGGGGCCATACCGCAGAGTATATCTCCTATCTGAAGAAAGAGATAGAGAATATCTCGCACTATATCCATAAAGACCGTAAGGTAGTCCAACTCCACTGGGGCGGAGGGAGCCCTGACTTTCTGAGCCCTGCAGAGATGGAGACCCTCTATAGCCACATTACCGATCACTTTACGATAGATGAAGACGCAGAGATTGGCGTGGAGTTAGACCCCAGAGAGACAACCCGGGATCATCTTAAGACATTAAAGGGGCTCCGCTTTAACCGCATCAGCATGGGGGTGCAGGATTTTGATCCTGCTGTACAGAAGGCTGTGAACCGGATTCAGCCTGAAGAGATGACCAGGAGGTTCGTCCATTGGTGCAGGGACCTGGGATTCTATAGCATCAATATTGACCTGATCTATGGCCTCCCCTACCAGACCGTGACCTCATTTCAAAGGACGATTGATACGGTCATTGATATCAATCCGGACCGGATCGCCATGTTTAATTATGCCCACGTACCCTGGATGAAGAAGCACCAGAAGATGATGAAGGAGGAGACCCTCCCCCAGGGAAGGGAGAAGCTGGGGATTCTCAAAACCGCCATAGAGAAGTTTACTGAGGCGGGTTATGTCTATATCGGGATGGACCACTTTGCGAAATCTAAAGACGAACTCTGCACGGCCCAGAAGGAGAAGACACTGTACCGTAATTTCCAGGGGTATACGACCAAGGCAGGATGCGATCTCTACGGCCTCGGGATCACCTCCATCAGCATGGTGGGAAACTGTTATGCACAAAATCAGAAGACGCTCAACGATTATTACTCTACTGTCGATGCAGGCATTCTGGCCACTTACAGGGGGTATGAATTAAATCATGACGACCTGCTGAGGAGGCATATCATCACGCGCCTGATGTGCGACTTTGAACTCACCAAGCAGGACGTGGAAAAGAAGTATGGAATCACCTTTGACGACTACTTCAGAAAAGAATTAACAGGGCTTGAACCGTTCAGAGAGGATGGTCTGCTGATCCTCCATCCGGACAAGATCGAGATTACAGACTCCGGCCGCACCCTGATCAGGAATATCGCCATGGTGTTTGATGTCTATCTTGAGGTCCCGGGCCGAGAGATGAGATTCTCAAGAACGATATGACCGAACACCCCCCGTCCACCGCCATCCTGCTGATCAATCTGGGCGGACCCGACTCCTTAGACGCTGTAAGGCCCTTCCTCTGCAACCTCTTTTCTGACCCGGATATCATGGGGCAAAACCGCCTTTTGCTCAAACCCTTAGCATGGTTTATCTCACGAAAGAGGGCCCCGGCAGTCCAAAAATACTACAGCCTTATCGGGGGCAAGTCCCCCCTCTTAGAACTGACCCGGCAACAGGGAGACGCGTTAAACAAGGCCCTGGCCCCGCATGGCCGTTTTGAAGTCTTCGTCGGCATGCGCTACTGGCATCCTATGATTGAGAAGGTTGTCAAAGAAATTTTGATATCGCCTGTAAGGCAGGTCATCGTGCTCCCCCTTTACCCCCACTACTCAGCAACCACAACCGGCTCAAGTCTCAATGAGTTTAACAGGGTTTGGCAGAGACTGGGGCCGGATAAGATAAAGGTAAGCCCCATCCGTGAATGGTATGACCATCCCACCTACATCCGGGCCATGTGTGATACGATACAGCAATGCGCAGATTCCCATCATCTGGATCTCCGGGGCGCCTCCATCGTCTTTAGCGCCCATGGGATCCCCCTGAGATTTATAGAACAGGGCGATCCCTATGCCCGGCAGATAGAAAAAAGTGTCGAACTCATCGCAGGACAACTCGGTCTCAGGGAAAATTATCACCTCTGTTATCAGAGCCGTGTCGGTCCCCTCGAATGGCTTGGACCTTCTACAGAAAAGCTCCTGAAGGAGCTGGCGGCAAAGAAGGTTAGAGACATCATGCTGGTTCCGATAAGTTTTGTCTCGGATCATTTGGAGACACTTTATGAAATGGACATACTCTATCGGGAGAAGGCAATTGAATACGGCATAGCAAACTTTTACAGGGCCCCTGCATTAAACAACTCCCCTTTCTTGATTGAAGCCCTGAAAGAGCTTGTGTTACAGCAGATTGCCGGAAGGAGCATGAAAATAATCCCTCTTAATCCCCCTTTATAAAAGGGGGATTTGATCAGAGATTCTCAGATGGAAAAAATCATTATCATAGGCGGCGGCATCTCAGGCCTTACCACAGCCTACTGGCTCCGGAAATACGGGCTTGATGTCACCATTTTGGAAAAAGAAAAACGGCCCGGCGGCTCGATCCGCACAGAAAACGAGAACGGCTATCTCATCGAGTGCGGCCCTAACTCCACCCTCGATGTCTTTCAAGAGGTGGATGACCTGTGCCATGAGCTAAGTATCCTGGAGAAAAAGATCATTGCGGACAGGACGAATAAGAATCGTTACGTGGTGAGGGATGGACGGCTGCGACTCCTCCCCACCACCCCCTTACAATTCTTCACAACGGATCTCTGGACCCTCAGGGGAAAGCTCCGCCTCATGGGCGAACCTTTTATCCGGCAGTACAGGGATGCCTCAGAGGAATCCATCGCCCATTTTGTCGTCAGGAGGACAGGCCAGGAATTTCTGGATTATGCGATAGACCCCTTTGTGACAGGCGTCTTTGCTGGTAATCCAGAGCGCCTCTCGCTGAAGAGCTGTTTCCCAAAGATGTATTCGTTAGAACAGGAATACGGAGGCCTGGTGCGAGGGGCCCTATTGGGCAAAAAAAAACAGCAAGGGCCAAAACGAAAGATGCGGCTGATCTCATTCAGGGACGGCCTTCAAACGCTTCCGGATGCGATCGCAGGCGTCCTGGGGGATCGTTTCCTTGGAGAGTGTTGTGTCACCTCGGTAAGGAGGACCCGCGAGGGGTTTGAGATTATGGCCGAAAGGGGCGGACAGCAGGAGGTCTTCCAGGCCAACGTTGTTGTGATAGCAACCCCGGCGTGGGTCACGGCCAGGATCATGCACCCTCTGTCTGAACCCGCAGCCACAAACCTCATGCAGATAGATTATGTCCCTGCTGTCATCGTCTATACAGGCCTGGACCGGAGAGAGATCAGACACCCCCTCGATGGCTTCGGTTTTCTCATCCCATCAAAGGAGTCCATGTCCCGGGGTTATAATATCCTCGGTGCGATATGGAGCTCTTCCATATTCCCAGGGCGTGCCC
>JACRHF010000081.1 GCA_016217665.1 Nitrospirota bacterium
GCCTGTGGCCACGCCGGGTATGGCGGTCCTTTTTGCCACCTCCGGATATATCTTCTCCGGTCCCAGGTAGCCGTGCAGATCCCCGACCTTTACGATAATCTTTTCTCCCTTCCCGGCGGCCACATCTTTTGCGACCTTCCTGCAGACAGACGCAATCTCCCTCTCCAGGTTTCTGACCCCTGCCTCGCGGGTATAGCCGGATATGATCTTGAGTACGGCCTCTTTCGTGAATTCTATATTCTCAACAGTCAGGCCATGTTCTTTAAGCTCCTTGGGGATCAGGTAGTTCATGGCAATCCCGAGTTTTTCCTCTTCTGTATATCCTGCGAGTGCCAGGGTCTCCATCCTGTCCCTCAGGGCAGGTTGTATCGTCTGGGTGACATTGGCCGTTGTGATGAACATCACCTTTGAGAGATCAAAGGGGAGATCCAGATAGTGGTCGCGAAAGGAAAAGTTCTGCTCAGGGTCCAGGACCTCTAACAGTGCAGAGGAGGGGTCCCCGCGAAAATCCATCCCTACCTTATCGATCTCATCGATCATAAACAGGGGATTGTTGGAACCGGCCCTCCGGATACTCTGGAGGATGCGTCCCGGAAGGGCGCCGATGTAGGTCCTCCTGTGCCCCCGGATCTCGGCCTCATCCCTCATCCCGCCCACGGACATGCGGATGAACTTCCTCCCGAGCGCCCGTGCAATGGACTGCCCGAGGGAGGTCTTTCCAACCCCGGGCGGACCGACAAAGCAAAGGATCGGGCCCTTCATATCTTTTTTGAGTTTCCTGACGGCAAGGTATTCAATGATCCTCTCTTTGATCTTCTCTAAGTCATAATGATCCTGATCTAATATCTTCTGGGCACGGTCAAGGTCCAGATTGTCCTCGGTCCCCTTACTCCAGGGGAGTTCGATGATCCAATCCAGATAGGTCCTTATGACGTTGTATTCAGGGGATGCCGGCGGCAGTTTCTCCAACCGTTCCACCTCCCTCTCCGCCTCTTTCATGATCTCCTCCGGGAGATTGGCCTCCTTGAGCCGGTCCCTGGTCTCATTGGCCTCCTGGGCCCGCTCATCCGTTTCCCCCAACTCCTGCCTGATGGCCTTGAGCTGTTCCCTCAGGTAGTACTCCCGCTGTGCCTTGGACACCTCACCCTGGACCTGGGTCTGTATCTTTCCCCCTAATTCCAGCAGGTCTACCTCCCGGGTCAGGATGGTCAGAATGCGGGTCAGTTTTTTCTCAACACTGTCTATTTCAAGGATTTCCTGGCGCTCCTGAAGATTCATCTTAACAATGGTCGCGACTAAATAGACCAGTTTCAGGGGGTCATCTAAGTTTATCGCTGTCATCTGTATCTCCTCAGGGAGATAAGGCGCCAGCGACAGCATCTTCTGGGTCTGGGCGGTGGCAGTCCTCATCAGGGCCTCGATACGCCGGTTTTTTACCGGCTCTTCAATGATGACGTCGATAGATGCATTCAGGAATGGGTCTTCTGACAGGAAATCCTTTATGGCTATCTTTACCATACCCTGTACGATCAGGGCCATACCCTTATCCGGCAGCCGGAGCAGTTTATGGATGATGGCCGCGGTGCCTACGGAATAGAGATCCCCGGGGCCTATGTGCTCAACATCTTTGTTCTTAGAGGCCACAGCCCCGATGATACGATGAGAATTCATGGCCGATTCAACAGCCTTTATGGACTTTTCCTCTGATATCAAAAGGGGGATCACGGTATAGGGATAGATGACCATGTCCCTGAGGGGAATGATCGGGAGGGTCGCAGGGATATCTTCCTTTGTGACAGCCTTTTCATCGCCCTCTTTCCATCTGAATATCTTTTCTTTTATGCTGGAGGCAGTCACAGTCTAACCTTCCTTTTTTAAGGCCTTTTCCTTTTTCCGCAGGGTGATATAAAGAAAGCCCTCTTTGAGTTCGGCCTTGATATGTTCCATATCCATCACCTGCGGGAGGATCAGGATGCGCTCAAACTCTCCATAATTGATCTCCATCTGGTGATATACGATGCCGCATTTTGGAAGGGGATTGGCCCTTGTCCCCCGGATTGCTAATTGTCTCCCTTCCAGGGTAAGGGCGATATCTTCTTTTTGAACCCCGGGGAGTTCAATCTTGATGACTACCTCGCCATCCCCCTCATAGACATCTGTCAATGGTTTCCATCTCCTGTCCGCAAGCAGGTGAAAGGGGTGTCTTGGATTAAAGAGGCTGTGAAACAGCCGCTCCATCTCCCAGTGGAGGCTGTCTAACTCATCGAAGATATCATTCCTGGCCATTTAGGCGCCCCTTTTTAAATCCATGGCTGTCCCTTCATATTCTGAAACTCGGCAATCTCCCATAGACTTACCGGTGAGATACGCTCCCGATTAATGAGCCTCAGATCCCTGTCATTGAGTATCCCGGAGAGGCAGAGGTCTGTCCTGAATCCGAGATGCCTGCTGCAAAAGGAGGAGATGGTGGTCTCCACTGAAGAGATCAGCCTGTTGCGGCTCTTGAAGTGATTGACGAATATGATGAGGCCGCCTTTTTTGCAGACCCTCTTGATCTCGGATAAGACACCCCACGGGTCAGGGACTGCTGTAATAAGATAGGCGGCGAATATGGCATCAAAGGTGTCATCGGCAAAGGCCATCCCCGATGCATCCATCCTCTCCACAACGATATTTGTGAACCCTTTGGTCTCGATTCGTTTTCGGGCGCGGCGCAGCATCTCCTGTGAGAGATCGATCCCGGTAACCTGACAGTAGGGGGGGTAAAAGGGGAGGGAGAGGCCTGTGCCTACGCCTACCTCCAGCACATGATCCCCCGGCCTTAACTGAAGGCGTTTTATGGCAGAGGCCCTGCCGGGCTCTGAGATCTTTCCGAATACGATATCATAGAAGACGGCGTAATTATTATAGACCTTCTGAATTGATTCCGCATCCACCTGTGATTACCTCCTAAGGTTTCGATATTTTAACATATCTACCCCGTAGCTACCAGACGGCAATAGATTCAACGCTGAATATCAGATTGAGCAGGTCGTTGTAGTCTATCATCTCTATATTGCGGGAGGCTGCCTTAGGAAGGGAGTCCTTATCGGCGTCGTCCCCCCTTAAGACACATACCCTGGCATTGGGGATCAGAGGGAGTGATGAGCCTCCCTCCTGGACAAATACCGCAGTAACACCATAGGCATTATCCCTGGACTGATTTTCTATGACCCGGATTGCCTGAGCGTCATTGCAATTCTTGACAATGTGCAGTATGGGTTTCACTTGAAAATCTCCGATCAAGTCCCCCCTTGCCCCCCTTTTCTAAAGGGGAGAGTAGGAAACGAATCTCCCCATTTTATAAAGGGGCTGGGTTCCCGTTGCTGCGAAGCATTGCAACGGGAAGTGGGGGATTATTTTCCTCTTCCTTTCAAAATACCAGCACATAATGTCCCCCCGCAAGGAGCTCGGATGATTCTTCAGTGCCGATCGTACGAAAGCCGTAAGGACTGCTTTTAAGGGCCGCCTGCCCCGGAGAATCCCTCTCTACATAGAAAGGGATCCCCATCTCCTCTATAAAAGGGAGGAATTTTTCGATGATCTCAATGTCGATCAGCTCCTCCTCCTCTGATGACAGGACCCGGGGGGCCTCGCCTGAAAGGAGTATCTTTATAAGATTCTTGCCGACTCCCAGTCCGGCGGCTATCCGTATGGCCTCAGCGGGTCTGTGGCTCTCACAGGGATTACTCCGTATCAAAAAGACGATCTTCGGCCCCGTATCCTCCATATCCCCTCGTATCCGGTGTCCCCCTCTATCCAAAGGCAACAAACCTGTCACAGACATTAGCCAACTCAGATAATACGGCCAAACCGCCAAAGGTTGCAACCTCGGCCGGGGGTATCCCCTTTTTCTGGGCCCCATAGGCGCATACATATAACTTCAGGCCCTTTTTGGATAATTCCAGGAGCCTTTTGTCATGGATGCACTCTACCCCGTCATCAATCAGATAGAGGTATACGCTGGCACTGTTTTTTATCGCAGTCTGGATCAGTCCTGTGACAATCCCGAGGTTCTTGTTGTCCGGTGAAGTTGATAATAATATGCCGAGTTTTTTGTTCATATCCTCTAATAAGATCAAGCCGGTCAAAGACAGTCTTAAAGTAGCATCCCACGTAAAGAGATGTCAAGAGAATCCCTTATTTTAAAATCCCCCTTTTTAGCGATGGAGAGGCATCCTTTCTATGGGGCATAAATACACTCCTTTGAGTGATTTACTTACCCCATATCTCCTGCTAATTTTAATAATAGGAGGAGTAAGATTTAAAGAACCTATTGTCTGAAGGAGGTATAGTAACATGAAGAAATCAATCTATCTTCTAATCATAATACTTATTGTCCTGTTCTGGCTGGCTGGCGGGATCGATGGAGCCATCGAGACGCCGTCGATGAAAGTGATGAAGGGAACAGGCATGTCCCTGGCCTATCATATGACAGCGATGCAGGAGATCGGCGCGACATTGGGCGCTCAATTTACATTTGAGCCCTTTAACCCACCGTTGCCGGATCATTTATGGATGAACGCAGGCAAAGGAGAGATCCGCTTTCTCCACTTTGATAAACCTATTTCTCAGGCAGATGCCAAACTGGTCTTCATCGGAGAGGGGATTAAGGCGAAGTTCTGTGCCGGCGATCAGCCGGAAGGGGGAAAGACCGGTTTCGTTCACTTTCATAGCCTGAAGCCGGCGGCCGGAGAAGAGAGTGGTCATGGGGGCCATGCAGGTGCAGAAGGGTATTGGCTGCGGCATGTGGCGGTGAGTGAGTTCGACATGATGGGGACGCATTTTAGGCCTGGGATAACCATGAACTTCATGCCGACCCCGCCTCCCAAGTGTTAGGGATGACGGCTTCGTAAAAAGCGGGGTACCCATTGCTACGAAGTAAATGCAATGGGTCGTGCGGCGTTGCGCTGCATCCTTCGTCATTGCGGCGTACCTAAAAAGTACGCCTCATTCCTCAGGATTTGCGCGCCTTCGGGTACC
>JACRHF010000084.1 GCA_016217665.1 Nitrospirota bacterium
CATTGACAATTTTAAGAAGTTCAACGATACCTACGGGCATCAGGCAGGGGATACTGTCCTCAAGGCCATCGGGACCATCATCCTCCAGGAGATCAGGAAATCTGATTTTGCAGCCCGGTACGGGGGTGAAGAGATCTCTATCATCCTTCCGGAGACGGCCTCGGCGGAGGCATTCCCCTTCTCAGACCGTCTCAGGGAGATCATCCATAACCTGCCAATAACCATCCTGGAAAAGGAAGTGGTCTACATCAGCGTGAGCATCGGGATCGCGTCATTCCCTGAAGACGCCGCTAACCGGAGAGACCTGATTGATGCCGCGGATAAGGCCCTCTATTTTGCAAAAGATAAGGGACGCAACAAGACGATTGTTTATAGTGAATCCCTGCGGGTGCCCCCTGAGAAAGAACCGGCAGAGGTGGAAGATGTGCTGGAGCATACAGAAGAATGGATATTCAAAGACCTCGCCGGCTCCATAGAGGACAGGCTCTCCTTTCAACGGGGACGGTTAGAACCTCTCACCCATGCGGCCCTGCAGATCGCAGAGGTGCTCCATCTGAATGAGGAGGAAGTCCGGGATCTCAGGATTGCCACCATGCTGCACGATATCGGGATGGCCAATATCTCTTCCCAAATCCTGCTAAAACAAGAACCTTTATCTAAGGACGATTGGAAGATCATCGAGGCCCATCCGAAGATGGCCGTAAAGCTCCTGGGCAGATTTTTTAAGATGCAGAATGTGCTTCCGGCAATCCTGCATCACCACGAACGGTATGATGGCACCGGCTACCCTTCCGGTCTCAAGGGAGATGAGATTCCGCTCCTCGCCCGTATTGTGGGGGTCGTAGACGCCTACTATGCCATGACCTCCGTAACGACCTATCACCAGAAGATAACCCAGGAAGAGGCCATAAGCGCCCTGAGGAGTCATGCCGGCACCCAATTCGATCCCCGGATTGTCGAGGTCTTTATCAAGACCCTCAGGGGAGGAGATGGCGGGGCCCCGGACTCCGGAGAAGAGGCCGTTTTAAAAGGAGATCAGAGTTGATCCGCCGTGCCCGCTATTGCATAATCATGCTTATCCTGCTCCTGTTGCTGCTGAGTGCGGCCCAGACTTCGGCTGCCCCGAAGATCAAGGTCGTGACCACACTCACCTTCCTGGAGGATTTTGTCAGAAACGTCGGAGGAGAGAGGGTTGAGGTCAGAAGTCTTCTATCCGGTCTTGAGAGTGAACACACATACACACCCAAGCCGAGTGATATCATCGCCGTCAAAGAGGCCAGGGTGCTCGTCACCGTAGGGCTGGGCCTTGAGGTGTGGGTCAA
This sequence comes from Nitrospirota bacterium, assembly GCA_016217665.1. Classification (GTDB taxonomy): domain Bacteria; phylum Nitrospirota; class 9FT-COMBO-42-15; order HDB-SIOI813; family HDB-SIOI813; genus JACRHF01. The sequence goes on from JACRHF010000084.1 coordinate 1,323, forward strand.
CTCCCTTATCAAAAACGCCTCAAACAATCATCTGGTTAGGGTCACCACCTCAGATGGGATTCCGCTAATCCGGGGTGAAGAGATAGAGCCTCATGATCATGACGGCCATCTTGGCAATCCCCATATCTGGCTTGACCCGGAAAGGGCCAAGGTGATGATACGGCACATTACCGATGCCCTGGCTAAGATCGATCCCGGCGGAAGAGAGAGTTACCTGTCCAATCAGGCCAAATATTTTAATGAGATTGATGCCATGCGCTGGAAGATAGAAGCCCTGCTGAAGCCCGCAGCCGACAGAAAAATGATCACCCACCATCCGGCATGGCCCTATTTTGCACAGAGATTCAAGTTGCAGATTATCGATAATATCCAGATCCAGACCGGCACAGAACCCTCGGCTAAGCACATCGCGGCCCTCATAGACAAGGTAAGGCGGGAGAAGGTAAGGGTTATCATCTCTGAACCCCAGTTAAGCCCAAAGGCCCCCAAGGCAATCGCGGATGAGACCGGGGCCAGGATCGTGATACTGACGCCGATCCCCGGAGGGCTTCCGGGCACAGGGACCTATATCGAGATGATGGAGTATACCGGAGCACAGTTAGCCGCGGCGCTGAGATGAGAATAATCAGATGAAAAATGACGTGATCATAAGATTCTCCCACGCCACCATCGCCTATCAGCAGCGTACGGCCTTAGAGGATATCAGCCTGGAGATCCGCCAGGGTGAATTTGTCGGGATTATCGGCCCCAACGGATCCGGAAAGACGACATTGCTTAAATCCATATTGGGCCTCATCTGTCCGGACACAGGATCTGTCCAGATATTCGACTGTGCCTGCCACAAGCTCCGCTGCCATCATAAGGCCAAGATAGGCTACATCCCGCAAAAAGGGCAGATAGACCCCAACTTCCCCGTTACGGTCATGGAGACGGTCATGATGGGACGGTACAGCTCGATCGGACTCCTGAGGCGTCCTGCAAAGAGAGACAGAGAGCTTGTCCTGAACGCGCTAAAAGAAGTAGAGATGGATGGATACAGGGATACGCCCTTAGGGCATCTCTCCGGCGGGCAGCAGCAGCGGGTCATGATCGCACGGGCGCTGGCCCAGCAGCCGGAGGTCTTGCTGATGGATGAACCAACCACCGGGATCGATACCCCGACCCAGCAGAGTATGATCCACCTGATATCCGATCTGCACAGGAATCTTGCCCTTACGGTCCTGCTGGTAACCCACGATGTCAATATGATCAGTCCTCACGTAGACCGCCTCGCCCTCCTGAAGGCCAGGTTGTTTGCTGTGGGACCCCCGGCAGAGGTCTTGTCCGAGAAGACACTCAGCGAGATATACGGCAAACAGGTGATTGTCACCACACAAGAAGGCGGGACGTATGTGATCATAGGAGACTACCACCATGTTTGACGGCTTTGTAAAAAGTCCATCTGCGGCGTTGCGCTGCATCCTTCGTCATTGCGGCGTAACTACAAGTACGCCTCATTCCTCAGGATTTGCGCGCCTTCGGGTACCCACTTTTGTGGGTGATGGAGCTTTTTACGAAGCCGTCCGCTATCGAGACTTTTTACGAGGCTGTCATGTTTGAGATGCTCTCTTATGAGTTTATGCAGAGGGCGCTGATCGCTTCTGTCGTTATCGGATTGGTCTGCTCGATCATCGGGGTCTTTGTCATCTTAAAAAATCTCACCTTCATCGGCGCCGGCACGTCCCATGCCGCCTTCGGAGGGGTCACCTTAGGGTATCTCATCGGATTCAGCCCGCTCTACTTAGCCATCCTGTTCAGCCTCGTCACTGTATGGGTGGTCGGCTATCTCAGCAGAAAGGGCTATCTCAAATTAGACGCGTCGGTCGGCATCTTTTACTCGCTCACCATGGCCTTAGCCGTCTTATTCATCGGCCTGATGAAGGCCTATAATGCCGAGATCTATGGATATCTCTTCGGGAGCATCCTGTCGGTCACGAATATGGACATGAAGATCATCCTGATCCTCGGGGCGATCGTCCTCCTGATCGTCTATCTCTTTTTCAAGGAATTTCACTTCATCACCTTTGACGAGGAGATGGCCACGGCCAGCGGCATCCCCACAGGATGGCTCTCCTTTCTCCTGCTGAACATGATCGCCCTGACCATTGTCATCTCCCTGAAATCAGTAGGGGCCATCTTAGTCTTCGCATTGATTGTGACCCCGGCAGCCGCCGCCTATCAACTGACCTACAGCATGATCCGGATGTTCCTCTATTCCGCACTGATCGGAGTCGGATCATCGGTCGCCGGGGTGGTCCTGTCGTACTGGCTGGATCTTCCCTCCGGCGCCACCACAGTCCTCTTTGTCTCCGCCGTCTTCTTCCTTACCGTCATCTTTTCACCCAAGAGGCGGCCGGTCTTCTCACTCAGGTAAAGAGGTAAAGGGGACAGATTTATTTTCATCTCCGAATGAAAATAAATCTGTCCCCTTTACCTTGACATCCCCCGGGTAAACAGTACATAATGCGACGATTCAATCATGTCAATCATGGAATTCCTTAGAGCCAATCCACTTTCCCTGTTGCTGGTGTTTGTGCCGGTCAGTGCTGTCTTCGAGTTGCTGCACGTCAACGCGACCTGGATCTTCGCATCCTCGGCGCTGGCGATTATCCCCCTTGCGGGGCTGATGGGGAAGGCCACAGAACACCTGTCTGAAAAGATGGGGGCAGGGATCGGCGGCCTGCTGAACGCCTCATTCGGGAATGCGGCTGAGCTGATCATCTCTTTGATGGCGCTCCGAAGGGGCCTGCATGAGGTCGTAAAGGCATCCATCACAGGATCGATTATCGGGAACATCCTCCTGGTTCTCGGCCTGAGTTTGTTGGCCGGTGGATTGAAGTTTGAACGGCAGATGTTTAACCGGACTGCGGCCTGTATGGGTGCAACTCTATTAACACTCAGTGTTATCGGGCTCGTCGTCCCTGCGATCTTTCATATGATCGTCCGGGGATCCCCTTCAAGTCACGAGCAGGAGCTCAGCCTGGAGATCGCCGTCGTCCTCTTTCTGACCTATCTCCTGAACCTCGTCTTTGCCCTGCGCACGCATAAGCACCTTTATGCAGGAGACGGGATCCATACGAATGATAAGCCAGCCGGGGCTGCGGGATGGAACACGACCTCCTCTGTCCTGGTATTACTGGGCAGCACGGCCTTCGTGGCCCTCATGAGCGAATTCCTGGTGGGCGCTGTCGAACAGACCGCTGCCACTTTTGGGATGACAAAGGTATTCGTCGGCGTGATCCTCGTTGCCATCATCGGAAACGCGGCCGAGCATAGCACGGCGGTCATCATGGCTGTCAAAAATCAGATGGACCTGGCTATTAACATCGCGATCGGCTCGAGCATCCAGATTGTCCTCTTTGTGGCCCCGCTCCTCATTTTTATCAGTTATCTCTTCGGACAGCCGATGGACCTCCTCTTTACGACCTTCGAGGTCATCTCCATAGGATTAGCCGTTGGAATCGTCAGCCTGATCGCAATGGATGGGGAGTCGAACTGGATGGAGGGGGTACAGCTAATCGCTGTATACGTGATATTGGGAATGGCATTCTATTTTCTGCCATAAGCTTTTTGGGAGGGACTAAAAGAATGATGCAACGGTTACTCATATCTCTCGTTTGTCTCCTGCTGATCGGAGCAAGTATCTGTGTGGGGACAGAATTCAATTCTGTCCCCGAAAAGGGGGGTAAAGGTGGACTTGATCAAAAGCCTGCCTACGGGGACACCCTCGTGGAGGGGACCATCGGAGAGCCGAGCATCCTCATCCCGATGCTTGCAGGGGACAGCGCATCGCATGATGTGGCAGGACTCATCTTTAACGGTCTTGTCAAATACGACAAGGACCTGACCCTCATCGGGGATCTGGCAGAGTCCTGGGATATTTCTAAAGACGGCCTTCAGATCACCTTTCATCTGCGGAAGGGGGTGCGATGGACCGACGGCGTCGAGTTTACTTCTGAAGACGTCCTCTTCGGGTATAAGACGATCATCGCCGAGACGACCCCGACGGCCTATTCCGAGGACTATAAACAGGTCAAGAAGGCAGAGGCGCCGGATAAGTACACCTTCCGGGTCACATATGACAAGCCCTTTGCCCCTGCCCTGAGCAGCTGGGGGAGCCTGACTGTCCTTCCAAAACACCTCCTCGATGGGAAGGATATCACAAAGAGTGATCTCACCCGGAAGCCGGTTGGCATGGGACCGTTTAAACTGACGAAATGGATCCCCGGACAGGAGGTCATCCTCGATACCAATCAGGATTACTTTGAGGGGAGGCCCTATATAGACCGCTATATCTACCGTGTCATCCCGGACCCTGCCACCATGTTCTTAGAGCTTCAGGCCGGCGGGATTGACTGGATGGGCCTGACCCCCACGCAGTATCAAAGGCAGACTTCAACCCCCTACTTTGAGAAAAATTTTAACAAGTTCCGGTATCCCACCTTTGCCTATACCTACATGGGGTTCAACCTCTGCATCAAAAGGGATGAATCCGGGAAGTGCATTGAGCCGCACCCATGGTTCGGAGACAAGAAGGTCCGCCAGGCCATTGCCTACGCTGTTGACAAGGAGGAGATCGTAGGCGGCGTCCTGTTTGGCCTTGGAAGGCCTGCAACAGGCCCCTATGTGCCGAACACCTGGCCTTATAATCCGGCTGTAAAGAAATATGAGTACAACCCTGCAAAGGCAAAGACTCTCCTCGCAGAGGCAGGCTGGAGGGATACAGACGGGGATGGTCTCCTGGACAAGGACGGGAGGCCCTTTGAATTTACCATATTGACGAACATGGGAAACTCCCTCAGAATGAAGACGGCCACGATCATCCAGTGGAGACTCGGGATGATCGGGATCAAGGTCAATATTAGGGCCCTGGAGTGGTCTACGTTTATCAATGAGTTTATTGACAAGAGGCGGTTTGAGGTGGTCGTCCTCGGCTGGGGCATCGGGCTGGACCCGGACCAGTATGACATCTGGCACTCCAGCAAGACCAAGGAGAAGGAGTTTAACTTCGTGAGTTATGCGAACCCGGAGGTAGACGAACTCTTAGAGAGGGGGAGGAGGACCTTTGACATCAATGAGAGAAAGAAGGCCTATTTCAGGATCCAGGAGATATTAGCGGATGAGCTCCCCTACCTGTTCCTCTATGTCCCTGATGCCTTGCCCATTGTCCATTCGAGGTTCCACGGAATAGAGCCGGCGCCCATAGGAATCGGGTATAATATTCCCAAATGGCATGTGCCGAAGGATTTACAGCGGCATAAGATAGAACCATAAGGATGAAACCGTAAAAAGTCGTCATTCCCGCGGAAGCGGGAATCCAAATCACTGCAACGCACTGGATTCCCACTTTCGTGGGAATGACAGAAAGAATGGTCTGAGCAGGAACTATGCCTATTTATGAATACAGGTGCAATCAGTGTAAAAAGAAGGTGACGCTCCTCATCCTGAGCCGGTCTACCCAGGCCCAATGCAGCCACTGCGGGGGGAGTGATCTTACCAGGCTCTTTTCCCGTTTTGCAGCCCCGAAATCTGAAGAGGCGAGGATGGAGTCCCTGGCAGACCCAGGTCAGTGGGGTGATGTTGATGAAAATGACCCGGCGAGTATGGTAAAATTCATGAGGAAGATGGGCAGGGAATATGGGGATGAGCTTGGTGAAGATTTTGAACAAGAACTGGAATCAGCGGCTGAGGAGGCGGCGCAGGGGGGTCCTGCCGAAGGAGAGACCCCGCCGCCGGAATCCCCGGAGTCCCCAGAGTCCTGAAGGTGCAATCACTGTATGAAACCTCTTCTGCACTCCTTCCTGATCAATGGTCCTTTCGATGACCCTGGACTCTGCATCGGGATCCAATGGGAGAGGCGGACGATACTCTTTGATCTGGGTGATATCTCGAACCTGGCGCCGGCAAGACTGCTGAAGGTCTCTGACGTCTTCGTCTCCCACACGCATATGGATCACTTTGTGGGGTTTGACCACCTGCTGAGGATCGTATTAAACCGCGAAAAGGGGCTGAGGATCTACGGCCCTCCGGGGATCATCGGCAACATGGAAGGAAAGCTGGGTGGGTATACATGGAATCTGACGCAGGGGTATCCCTTATGCCTCCAGGTCACAGAGGTTCATACAGACAGGGTGATTAAGGCTAAGTTTTGTGCAAAGGATGGCTTCAGGCGGCACGATACTGCCGTCCACCCCTTTTCAGGGACCCTTTTAGAAGAGGACATGTTTACCATCTCCTGCCGGCACTTAGACCACAAGATCCCCTCTCTTGGGTTTGCCCTGAAGGAGAGGTTCCACATCAACATTCATAAAGATAAACTTCTCACACTGAATCTTCCGGTGGGGCCCTGGTTAAGGGATTTCAAGGAGGCCCTGTGGGAGGGGCGGTCTGAAGACGCACCCTTCTCTGTGCAATGGGAAGAGGGTGGTCAGCGCCGATCGCGAGACTTTCTATTGGGGGAGTTGAAAGATCTTATCGCCATAGTGACAGAGGGGCAGAAGATAGCTTATATCGTGGATGCCGTCTACCATCAAGAGAATGAAGAGAAGATCGTGTCGTTAGCCAGAGATGCTGACATCCTGTATTGTGAGGCCGCCTATCTGGATCAGGACAGGGATATCGCATTAGAACGCGGTCACCTTACAGCCCAACAGGCCGGTGAGCTCGCCCGTAAGGCAGGGGCAAAAGAACTGATCATCCTTCACTTCTCCCCCCGGTATAAAGACGACCCCCATGCCCTCTATCAAGAGGCGCTGCTGGCCTTTAAAGGAGAATAACGAAGATCACCTCTGCTCAATCCTTGCCATCACAGAGTTGACCTTGCCGTCAAGCCTGACCTTTTTATCCCGTCTGTCATCGATAGAGAGTGTTGTCATCACCCTCTTTGCCCCTTTTTTAAAGGGGGTCTCGTGGAGCTTCTGTGCCAGTTTAAAGAGGTCTCCGGGCCGTCCCTCCACGATCGTGCCCATATCCGTAAGCCTGTATTTCACTTTTGATCTTTTGCATGTCCGGATGACATCGGCGACATAATCCCCTATGCTTGGAGTAGAAGTCCCAAGCGGCACTACACTGATTTCTAACAGGGCCATCTTCCTCACCTCCTTTCAGGTTTAAGTCTTTTTCCGTCTGAACAAGGGGACATCCATCTGCTCCTGAAACCTCCCGGCAACCCCTTCCAGCAAGTGGCCGAGTTCCTTCTCCTTCGTCTCCAGGTAAAAGCGGTTATACTTGTTCGGCTGGATGACTAAGGGGATGCGCTCGGTTATCTTGACCCCGTACTGTTCGAGCTCTGCGATCTTCCTGGGATTGTTGGTCATGAGCCGGACCGACCTTATCCTTAACGACTTGATAATATGCGCCGCTACACTGTACTCCCTCTCATCATCCCGAAATCCGAGGGCGATATTGGCCTCTTTGGTGTCAAGCCCCTCCTGCTGAAGGGCATACGCCTTTATCTTGTTGATAAACCCGATACCGCGCCCCTCCTGCCGGAGATAAATGAGCAGCCCTGCCTTTGTCTTCCCCAGGGTACGCAGCGCCGTAATAAGCTGGTCATGGCAGTCGCACCGCAGGGAACCGAAGACATCGCCGGTCAGGCATTCAGAATGGAGCCTTACCACCACATCCTCCTGGTTGATCACATGGCCGTGGACAAGGGCGGCGTGCTCTTTATTGTCACGGTTGTTGAAGAATGCCACGGCCTGAAACTGGCCGTACTGCGAAGGGAGGTCTGCCACAGCGACAGCCCTGACACATATCTTATCCCGGCCGATCCCCTCACACTCGTGGTCTTTATTCTCCTGAAGCAGGCCTGCGATATCTTCTTTTGTCAAACCCATCATTATTTTTTCCTCAGAAAAAGGGGTTATGCCGAATCTCCTCCCCAACCGTAGTCACAGGACCATGACCCGGAAATATATAGACCCCCTCATTTAACGCTAATATCCTGGTTTGCAGAGAGTGCAATAAGTCACGATAGGCTTCCGGACTATAGGCCCTTCCTACGGAACCGGCAAACAGGGTATCCCCTGAGAAACAATAGTTCCGGGTCATATAACAGGTACTCCCCTGAGTATGGCCGGCAATCACCACACTCCTGATCTTTTTCTGGCCCAAACTAAATTCAGAGTCATCCTTGACATAAAATACACCCCTGGGTATCTCCTTCCCAAAGCCGATCGATGCCTCCCCTTCCGGTATTCCAATCCCGGCCTCTGTGGCCTTAAATATCCCCTCTAAACCGCCGGTATGATCCGTATGACAATGAGTCAGAAAGAGATATTTTAACCGGACCCCTTTCTCCTGTAATGCATCTAAAACCTTTTTGCTGTCATTGGCCGTATCGAAGGCCGCGGCCTCACCGCTTGCTTTATCTATCAGTATATACCCATTCACTTTATAGGCCCCTATGGAACCCTCGATAATGACAACATCAGACAGCGCATCCGGAGAGGGTTCCTCAGGATGCCACAATCCCATAACGCTCTCATAGAGTTTCGCAGAATTAAGGCTCAGCACCTTGGCGAGAGAGCCTGCCTCCTCCTGCGACAGCGTGTGACTGCACAACTCTATCTCCTCTAAGACAGAAACCGGCATCCCGGCCCTCTCGGCTGTCTGCCCTGTGGTAAGCCCCAGTCCTGTCCGCGCCTTCCGGATGATATCCCCAACCTCATCTTCTAACGGCACCATGACCTCGCCACCTTTCTTGCCGTTGTAATAAATCCGGTGTGCGCTACCATGCGATGGTCCGGTCTGACGCTATTCTCCTCAACGTGCCAGGTCCTCAGGAGGGTTTCTATCGTCTCGATCTGGATGAAGACCCCTGCCTCCTTTAACGCCTCCACCGCCCTTGAGACCTGCAGGGTCGTGGGCAGATAGCACAGGAACAGACCCCCTTCCCGTAAGACCTTCGCCGCGTGCCCTGCAACCCTCCACGGTTCCGGAAGGTCCAAGATCACCCTGTCTACACCCTCTTCCTCAATCCCTTCACAGATATCCTGATGCCGCAGGATCAGATTGTCTGCCTTGCCCAGAAGCGACCGGATATTCTCAAGGGCTACCTTGCTGAAGTCTTCCCGGATCTCATAGGAGATGACGACACCCCGTTCCCCCACTCCCCTCAGCAATGCCATGGTCAGGCCGCCGGAACCAATCCCCGCCTCAACAACCGTTGCCCCCGGATAGATATCCCCGTAGATCAGGATCATCCCGATATCCTTGGGATAGATCACCTGGGCGCCGCGCGGCATCTTTAAGATATGCTCAGCGAGCGTCGGTCTGATGACAATAAACGGACTCCCCTTTGAGAAGATAACCGTGGTCCCGTCTTCCCTCCCGATGATGTCCTCATGCGCAATGGTCTCTCCACTGAACTGGAAGACCTTTCCCCTTCGCAGGGTAAGCGGATAGTGCCTCTCCTTCCTGTCTATAAAATGGACTCTTTCACCATCTGCAAATTTCATAATCCACATCATCATATCCCATCAGGGATCAGATTGCAATTGCACCTCCTGCGTCGTTTTACCGAACGTGAGGTCACTAAATAAAAACGTTTGACTTTGATGGGGCAACGTGTTAGTAATAACAAGGAGTGAATGTTGCCTGAAAGAACAGAAGTCTAAAAGGAGGTGATCAAGCAGTTCATCGGTTCAAATAACAACATACCAGTAAGTACGTTAGGAGGTGTTTTATGGAGTCGAGAGTTATTTCTACTTCAGAGAAAATTCTGACTTTAGTAAAACAAAAAGGGAGCGTATCCTTTACAGAGTTAGAGCACAGTATTGATGACTCCTACAATGTAATCTTTCTGGCCATTGACAGATTGGTCAGGGAAAACAAACTCAGCCTCCATCGGGAAATGTCTGAATATCTTCTCACCTCTTCAAGCTATCAAGAAACCGGTTCATTAAGCGAGGTTAATTCACATTAAACTTATACAGATGATATCTCCACATTGATTGCCTTCCCTTGTTCGCTATGATAGCATGTGAGTATGTTCGTACCCAGACTCACACCCAATGCCGTTCGGGTCCTTAGGACAAGGTACCTGAAAAAGAATCCGCGTGGGAAGGTGACAGAGACACCACAGGAGATGTTCATGCGTGTCGCCCGCCACGTTGCCCAGGCGGATAATATCTATAGAACCAACAATACCCTTAAAAAAACAGAGAGCACCTTTTACGAGATGATGGCACGCACGGAATTCCTCCCCAACTCCCCTACCCTCATGAATGCAGGGAGGGAATTGGGACAGCTTGCCGCATGTTTTGTCATCCCGGTAGAGGATTCCTTAGACTCCATCTTTGAGGCGGTAAAGATCACGGCCCTAATCCACCAGACTGGAGGGGGCACAGGGTTTTCATTCAGCAGACTCCGTCCCAAGGATGACCCTGTTGCAGCTACCGGCGGGGTTGCCAGTGGTCCTGTCTCTTTTATGAAGGTGTTCAATACCGGGACTGAGGTCATCAAGCAGGGTGGGACCCGGAGGGGGGCGAATATGGGCGTCCTGAGGGTGGACCATCCTGATATCCTGGAATTCATCGGAGCCAAAGGGGAACCGGAGGCCCTTTCAAACTTCAACATCTCTGTGGCAATTACGGATAAATTCATGGAGGCTGTTGAGAAAGACAAGACCTATCCCCTGATCAATCCACGGACAGGCAAGGTGGTGAGGCACCAGAGGGCAAGGGATGTCTTCAGGCAGATTACAGGGGCCGCATGGAAGACAGGCGACCCCGGCGTGCTGTTCATAGACAGGATCAATGACCACAACCCGACACGCCCTATTGCGGAGATTGAGGCCACAAACCCCTGCGGAGAACAACCCCTCCAGCCTTACGAGGCGTGTAACCTCGGTTCCATTAACCTCACCAAGATGCTCAAAAAGGGGAAGGGCGGCTGCAAGATAGACTATGCGAAGCTCTCAGAGACCATCCTCGAGGGGATACACTTCTTAGACAATGTCATTGATGTAAGCCGTTATCCCCTGTCCCAGATTGAAGCCATTACCAAGGCCAACCGGAGGGTGGGTCTTGGCGTGATGGGATTTGCAGATATGCTGATCATGCTGGGGATACCCTACAACTCTGAGGCTGCCTTAACGATCGTCGAGGAGCTCATGAGTTTCTTTCAGATCGCTGCCAAGGATGCCTCGTTCCAGTTGGCAAAGGAGCGCGGGACCTTCCCAAACTTTCCTCAGAGTATCTACTACCGCTCCGGCAGCCTCCCGCTCAGGAACGCCACGGTAACAACAATAGCCCCCACCGGGACCATCAGCATCATCGCCGGATGCTCCAGCGGCATCGAACCGCTCTATGCAGTCAGCTTTGTGAGAAACGTCCTGGATGATGTAAAACTATCAGAGATCAATCCCCTCTTTAAAAAGATGGCCGTCAAGAGGGGGATCTATAATAAAAAACTGGTCTCTGCCATCTCTTCTTCAGAGTCCATCCAGGAAATCCCTTCGATCCCGCGGGATATGAAGGAGCTTTTTGTCACGGCCTTTGATACACCGCCTGTATGGCATGTCAGGATGCAGGCCGCCTTCCAGAAGTATGTAGATAATGCCGTATCCAAGACGATTAATCTCCCCCATTCAGCCGGTAAGAAGGACGTGGAGGAGGCCTATCTTGAGGCATACCGTCTTGGGTGCAAGGGGGTTACAGTATTCCGGAGCGGCAGCCGCAAAAAACAGGTGCTCAGTTGCGCAAATGTGCCGTACTGCTGAGGAGAATCCATGCTAAGAAAACCTGCAGTCGCCGGCTATTTTTATCAGTCATCCCCAGACAGGCTGAAGGATCAGGTCCGGAGATATGTCACAACCGATAGCCCAAAGACCCGGGCATTGGGGGTGATCTCCCCTCACGCAGGGTTTATCTATTCGGGGGCTGTGGCCGGGGCCGTCTATTCAGACCTCATCCTGCCAGACACCTTTATCCTGATCGGACCTAACCACACAGGCATCGGGGCGCCTGTGTCTGTGTTTCCTGAGGGAACATGGGAGATGCCCAATGGCGAGGTGGAGATCGACGCCGGGATTGCAACGTCTATCGCAGACAAGGCAGGGTGCGCCTCCCTGGATTATGATGCCCACAGAGGAGAACATTGCCTTGAGACCCAGATCCCCTTTCTTCAATATATAAAGGGTAACTTTAAGATAATCCCGATAGTCATGATGAGTACAAGCATTGAGGTCTGTAAAGAATTAGGCCATGCCATAAGCCGGACGATTCAGGAGGCCCAAAGGGATATCCTCATCGTGGCAAGCTCTGACATGACCCATTATGAATCCGCTGCATCCGCCAAAGAGAAGGACCACAAGGCCATAGAAAAGATCCTGGCCCTCGACCCGGCAGGTCTTCACGCCGCAGTGAAGAAGTACGGGATTACGATGTGCGGATTTGCGCCGGCAGTCACCATGCTCTACGCCGCCATGGACCTGGGGGCCACCAAGGCAACCTTAATCAAGTACATGAACTCCGGGGATACCAGCGGGGATTATGACCAGGTCGTAGGATACGCCGGGATCGTGGTACAGTAGCTGGCTGCATTTATGCGGCCACACCAGGATGCCTGCAATCCACGATGTAGCCGCAGGCTTCAGCCTGCGTCATAGGCAACTCATACCCTGCACCCATGCTGTCAAGGCCGTCATGACACGCAACCTAAAGCCTGCGGCTACATCTCTGGATGCTTTGCAGTTCAAGCCTTTTCTCAGATATTGTCAAGTCAAGTCTATTTTCTTTGTGATAGTATCTTTATGCTTAAAGAAGAAAGAGGATATTTATATGATTGGTTTTGATCGTACAACCTTTGACCCGAATGTGATGGGGGGCCGCGCATGCATTCGAGGTAGATTCTATTGAATACATCACGTAAAAGGTTTGATTTGCTTTTTCCTCCTCTAATGACCACAATTTTTGTATGCAAAAGGCCAAAATCAGACCCGCATGTCCGGCGCGAACTGCTTGATTTGGCCACAGAGATCTGGCTGGAGACCGGGATAAAGATCTCTCCTCTGATCTTTTCATCAGAAGAATTTGAGACACTCTCGTGGAGCAAGAGCTCGCGGAAGTAGAGCAATTCGTACAGAGCATCCAGGGTTATTTAAAGAAATAGACCAAGAACCTTCAATAATCCCCTGTCTTAGTGCCTGAACTTTTCGTGACAGGCATTGCACTTTCTAATCAACTGAGAAAGGTCTGTAAGCGCCTTGTCCCTGTTTCCAGCCCTGGCGTCATCCGCGAGGTCATCAGCCTTGGCATGCATCGCCTTACCGAGGGCAAAAAAATCTTCATCCCCTGCCATATCTCCAAACATCGCGCACATCTTCTCCTGCGCATCGTTCCATCCAAGGTTTTCCTTCGCAATCTCAGCGGCCTTTTCCAGCTTATTAGCCGCCAGGGCTGCCGTGATCTCGCTCAAAGTATCCAGATGCTGCCGCATCATCCCTCGATGCATCACCTTCATCGGCTCCGGCATCTTTAACTCGGTCCGGGTATCCGTTTTAGGCCCGCCCTCCTTCATCATCATCTCATGCATCTCTGAATGATCCACGGCAAAGGAAATGCCTGCTGCCAGAAAGGTAATTGCTGCCGCTGTGACAAATGTCTTTTTCATTCTGTTCCTCCATTAGTTTTTTATCTTTAACGAAAATACCCTTTTAAACAGGGTACTGTCAAGAGGCGGAAAAGGGGACAGATCTATTTTGCATCCTTAAAAAGGATGCAAAATAGATCTGTCCCCTTTTCCACTGGCCCCCCCGTTGCCTCACATAAAAATCTATCTGAAAGTAGTATTCGTTGCCTCATCAAAAATCTATTCGAAATGTTTATGAGTTTTAAAATTGTTTTATTCTGACATTTAGATAACTTCCTCCGAAAAAGGGCTTTCATATTTGC
>JACRHF010000087.1 GCA_016217665.1 Nitrospirota bacterium
CATCTCACGCCCCACAAACAGCGGAAGCAGCATATAGGGAAATATCACGATATCCCTTACCGGGAGAAGCGGCAGCGTATCCGGTATCTCAACCTGTCCAAGGTCTTGCTCTAATGGTTCTGGCACTTTATAGGCCTCCTTCTTATAGTTTAAGAGTCTTCAGGTACTCTCGAAAGTCCTCTCCGAACTCTTCATTCTTAAGTGCAAATTCTACGGTCGCCTTAAGAAAACCCAATTTGTCCCCTGCGTCATACCTCTTTCCCCGAAACTTATAGGCATATACGGGTCTTGTTTTTGTCAAATCCCTGAGTGCATCCGTAAGTTGAATCTCCTTGCCGCTTCCAGGTCTTGTCTTCTTGAGTAGCTCTATGATATCCGGAGTGAGTATATATCGGCCAATGATCGCCAGATTAGAGGGGGCCTCGTCCACAGGAGGCTTTTCAACCATATCTGTAACTCTATAAATCCCCTCCTCGATCAGATTCGCTTTTATTATACCATAATTAGATACCTGACTTCTATCCACCTCCTGGATTGCGATTACAGGGGCGTTATACGTATTATAGACCTCTAACATCTGTCTTAATACCGGGACTTTTGCGTCTATAACATCATCTCCCAGGAGTACGGCAAATGGTTCCCCCTTGACAAGATTCTTTGCACAAAGAAGAGCATGTCCAAGCCCGGAGGGCTCTTTCTGCCGTACATAGCAGATATCCAGCATGTTCGATATCTTCTGTACCTCCTCTAACAATTTTCTCTTCCCCTTCTGTCGCAGAATATCTTCAAGCTCAAAAGATACATCAAAGTGATCTTCTATCGCCCGTTTGCCCCGGCCTGTAATGATGATGATCTCTTCTATGCCCGATGCTATGGCCTCTTCAACCACATACTGAATCAGCGGTTTATCCACAAGGGGTAACATCTCCTTGGGAGATGCCTTTGTCGCGGGGAGGAATCGTGTACCCAAGCCTGCAACAGGAAAGACAGCCTTTGTTATAGGCATTATCATTTAACCCATGTTACAAAAGTGATGTGTAAAAGTCAATTAAGAAGGTTTCTTATCCCGGCGGCTCAGTACCTTTAGTTTTTCAAATACCTCTATCGTCTGCAGCTTCACATCCTCTGGTGATTTTGATGCATCAATGATATAGCCGGCATGTCTTTTCTTCTCTTCTAAAGACGCCTGGGCTCTTATCCTTTCAATGGCTTCCTCCCTCGTCAGTCCATTTCTCTCCATAAGCCGCTTTATCTGCAGATCTTCACTAACCTGAACAAGGATGACAGCATCCACCCGCTCATGCGCTCCAGTTTCTATTAAGAGGGCTGCATCCAATATGACGATGGCATCGGGAGATTTCCGTTCTATCTCTTTTCTCTGCTGCTCCACCTCCGCGAATATCCGTGGATGTAGGATGGAATTCAACACCACCCTCTTTGCGGGGTCTCTGAATATAATACGCCCGAGGAGCGGCCTGTTGATGCGACGATCCTCCAGCAAGATCCCCTCTCCAAATCGTTCTACGATTTCCTCCCATGCAGGAAGTCCAGGTATGATAAGCTCATGGGCAATCACATCTGCATCTATAATACAGGCCCCCAGGGACCTCAATATCCCGGAAACCATGCTTTTCCCGCTTGCAATACCGCCGGTAAGGCCGACTACGAGCATGGCAACTTGTACCATATTCCAAAGCGAAAGAAAAGGAAATCATTGTGCCGGGCAGGCTGTGTCACGGGTTGACAGATGTGTCAAAGGCTGTTGACACTGTTTCCCATTTAGAGTAACCTACCAAAATATGACGCCGGAACAGCAGGAGGTACACGAGAAGGGACGGGCCTATTTCGAGCAGGGAAACCTTGATGCGGCAGAAAGTTGTCTCCGGGAGCTTGTCAAAGACAACTCCGATAGATTCGCTGATGTCTATAATAAGCTCGGATTTATATATCACCGTAAGGGCCTTTCGGAAAAGGCCATGGCCTGCTTTGAGAAGGCTCTGAAGATAAACCCCACCTACACAGAGGCTGCCCTTAACTTGTCGATTGTCTATAATGAACTCGGCAGGTATGACGATGCCCACAAAATATTTACCACTGCTGTAAAGACCGTCTCTAAGGCCCGCCTGATTAAAGACCCCTATATCGAAGGCAAACTGGCCAATGAGCATGCACGCTTAGGGGGGCAATATTATGATCTTGGAAGGCTTAAAGAGGCTATTGCAGAATATAAAAAGGCCCTGAAACTGCGTCCCAGATTTGCAGATATCATGACACAATTGGGCATTGCCTACAGAGAGAGCGGGGACCTTGAGGCGGCGATCAAGACCTTTACAAAGGCACAGAGTATCAATCCCAGATACCTGCCTGCCTTATTGCACTTAGGCATCATTTATTATATGCGGGGATTTGTTGACATGGCGATCAGGGAGTGGAACAAGGCCTTAGTGATTGACCCCGGAAACCGGGATGCCCGGATATACCTTTCCTTTGTGTCAAACGCCAGGCCATGATGTGATGATGTGATGTCTCTATGCTGCTTCGCGTAGATAAGCTGAAGACTTATTTTTATACCTCGGAGGGTGTTATCCCTGCCGTTGACGATGTCAGCTTCCAGGTGGAGAAGGGGAAAATTCTTGGGTTGGTTGGTGAGTCCGGATGCGGCAAGAGTGTCACTGCCCTCAGTGTCATGAGGCTTGTCCCCCCTCCCGGCAGGATTGTCTCAGGGGAGATCCTCTTCGATGGTCAGGACCTCTTAAAGCTAAGCAACGAACAGATCAGAAGTCTCAGGGGGGATCGTATCGCCATGATCTTCCAGGACCCCATGACCTCCTTAAATCCTGTATTTACTATCGGGGACCAGATTGCGGAGATCCTTCGGACCCATAAGGGACTCAAACGGTCCCTGGCCTTTGAGAAGACCGAATCCCTCCTTCAGCAGGTTGGCATCCCGGACCCTGCCAGGAGGATCAGAGAATATCCTCACCAGTTGAGCGGGGGAATGCGGCAGCGCGTGATGATTGCCATGGCTGTTGCCTGTGAACCTGCCCTGATTATTGCGGATGAGCCGACTACCGCTTTGGATGTCACGATTCAGGCCCAGATACTGCGACTGCTCAAGGGGTTGACAGAATCACTCAACACGGCCCTAATCCTTATCTCCCATGATTTGGGCGTCATTGCAGAGACGGCCGATCATGTCGCCATCATGTATGCAGGCAAGATTGTGGAGTACGCGCCGACAGAAGAACTCTTTGCCAGTCCGCTCCACCCCTACTCGATCGGGCTGTTGGAATCGATCCCCCGTTTTGGAGAAAATAAGGAAAAGAGGCTGAAAGCCATTAAGGGGCTGGTCCCCCGACTATCCGAACTGCCTGAGGGTTGTAAGTTCAATCCCCGGTGCAAATATATCATTGACAGATGTACAGAGGAGGAGCCGGGACTCATCGATGCGGGCGGCGGACATTTGGTGCGCTGCTGGGTAAATGTTATCCCCCCATCCCCCCTTTAATAAAGAGGGGATTTGTGCCGGAGACCTCATGGTCATGCAGGAAACATTGCTGACAGTAAAGGATCTGAAGAAACACTTCCCTGTTGACGAAGGCACCTTTGGCCAAAGACGACGGGTCGTTCATGCCGTAGATGGAATAAGCTTTCACATCGGTAAAAATGAGGTGCTGAGCCTCGTCGGTGAAAGCGGCTGCGGAAAGTCAACGACCGGACGGCTGATATTACGGCTGATAGATCCTACAGCGGGTGAGATCCTCTTCTCAGGCGAGGATATCTGTAAGGTCAGCAGAAAGAGACTGAAGGCGTTACGCCGCGATATGCAAATCATCTTTCAGGACCCTTATGCCTCGCTGAACCCACGTCTTACCGTAGGAGAGATCGTTGAAGAACCCCTGATTGTCCATAAAATCGGGACAAGACAGGAAAGGAGGGAAGAGGTCGCCCGGCTTTTACAGCGGGTAGGGCTTAATCCCGATATGGTGCGGCGATATCCACATGAGTTCAGCGGCGGACAGAGACAGAGGATTGGGGTCGCACGGGCCATCGCCCTGAAGCCGAAACTGATTGTCGCTGATGAGCCTGTTTCTGCACTGGATGTGTCCATCCAGGCCCAGGTCATCAACCTCCTGAAAGAGCTGCAGGAAGAGTATCATATCTCCTATCTGTTTATCGCACATGACCTGAATATCGTACGGCATATCAGTGACAGGGTGGCGGTGATGTACCTCGGCAAGATCATGGAACTTGCCCCAGTGGAAGAGATGTATAAACGTCCCCTCCATCCCTATACACAGGCCCTTCTCTCATCAATCCCTGTGCCGGACCCTTCTCAAAAGGGGAGAAAGATTATTCTCTTAGAGGGGGATATCCCAAGCCCCATCCATATACCGTCAGGATGCCGGTTCCATACCCGGTGTCCCAGGGTGATCCCCAGATGTAAAGAGATCATCCCTCCCCTCGAAGACTTTGGGGAAGGACATGTGGCAGCCTGCATACGGGCAAGGGAGTGGGCGTAATAATTTAGCTTGACAAAGACTGACAGATCGTCCATGCTGTAGCATATTTTAACCTTTATGGAGGAACAAGATTGAGCACAAAACTTTTTGTCGGAAATCTCTCTTATCAGGCATCTGAAAACGATTTAAAAGAACTGTTCTCTCAGGCGGGCACGGTTGAGTCTGTGAAGATCATCACAGACACCTACACAGGCCAACCCAGGGGGTTTGGTTTCGTGGAAATGTCCACGTCGGCAGAGGCCAAGAACGCTGTTTCACTCCTTAATGACAAGCCGTTGAACGACAGAAAC
>JACRHF010000085.1 GCA_016217665.1 Nitrospirota bacterium
GTGTATCTCTGTGAGGATATCCTGGATCTCGATAAGACCGGAGACCTTTTCTGCCGGGAGGTCAATCTGGGTAATGTCTCCTGTAACCACGACCTTGGAATTAAATCCCAACCGGGTCAGAAACATCTTCATCTGTTCTGAAGTGGCATTCTGCGCCTCATCCAGGATGATAAAGGAGTCATTCAGGGTCCGGCCGCGCATAAAGGCGAGGGGGGCGATCTCGATGTCCCCTCTCTCAAGGAGCCGGTTCGCCTTCTCAGTCTCCATCATGTCATAGAGGGCGTCATAGAGGGGCCTTAAGTAGGGATTGACCTTATCATACATGTCCCCGGGGAGGAACCCCAGTTTCTCTCCGGCCTCTACCGCCGGTCTGGCCAGGATGATGCGGTTGACCTCTTTCCTCAGCAGGGCCGCGACCGCCATGCCCATGGCCAAATAGGTCTTTCCGGTCCCGGCAGGACCGATCCCTATCACAATGTCATATTTCCTGATGGTCTTGATATATTCTGCCTGCATAGGGGACTTTGGGAGTATGAGCTTCTTCTTAGAGGGGATTGAGACGGCCTCAGCAAAGGCCTCTTCTAAATTAAAGCCTTCGTCTTTGGTGGATTGCCGGATGAGATATTCGATATCATCCGGTCGTATGGAGTAGCCTTCCTCGATCAGAGAACCCAGATCATGAATGACCTTTTCTCCAATCCTGACGCGCTGGGGAGGACCTTCCAATGTGACATCATGACCTCTGGCAACGACGCCAATCCCTAAGGTCTCTTCGATGATCCTCAGATTAACGTCACTGCTGCCAAAGAGGGTATGCGGGTCTGTCTTCTCTTTCAGCCGTATCTTGACTCTGGTGTTTCCCAATAAATATACGTCCCCCAAAAAATATACGTCGCTGTAGTGTCAAAATTATAGCATATACCGGGCCACAGGGGCAACAGAGGGCAATGCCTCGGTGGAGGAGGGCCGTTTTCCCTTCGCTCCTGGCCTTCGCAGTTGACCTATCTAAGGACTCGCAGGCGGGGAAGCCTTCCAGCCTCTTCGGGCTGGCTTTTTTCGCTTTCGCTCAATGCAAGCAATGTCCTCCGCCCGCCTGCTCGCCCATTAATTAGAAGTCAGGTGCCCAACTGCTCTCGGCAAGTCGCTCAGGGAAAACGGCCCTCCTCCACCGCAGGGGCAACAGAGGTCATATTGCAATAGGACTCTGCTTCATGGTATATTGCCGTTGTCATGATCAGGGCCATTATCTTTGATTTTGATGGGATTATCACAGACAGCGAGCCTGTACACCTGAAGATGTTTCAAAAGGTCCTGTCAGAGATGGGGATCACCCTAAATGCCAGGGACTATTATGAAGTCTATCTCGGCATGGACGACAAGGGATGCTTTACAACCATCCTCAAGTCCAATGGAATCGGGACAGCGCCCCTGCTGATCCAATCCCTCATCCAAAAAAAGACGAACTACCTGATGGAGTACATCAAAAACGACCTGTTCATATACCCGGGGGTTGTTGAGCTTGTGGATTCCTCGAGGAAGGATTATCTCCTTGCCATAGCCTCCGGCGCCCTCCGGCATGAGATCGAGTTTGTCTTAGAGAGCGCCGGTATACGCTCTGCCTTCAATGTCATCGTGAGTGCAGAGGATGTGAGCGAGGGAAAGCCGAATCCGGAGTGTTTTAACAAGGCCCTTGAGCAATTAAACGGGATCAGCGAGGAGAGGATAAAAAGGGATGAGTGTCTGGTGATTGAAGATTCAATAGCCGGCATCGAGGCCGCCAGGGCCGCAGGGATGAGGTGTGTGGCGGTCACGAACACCTACAGCCGTGACAGGCTGATCCTGGCGGACAGGGTGGTCAAGGAGCTGTCAGAGATAAATCTTGAGAATTTATAACTCGTAGAAATTTGAGGATTAAGGAGGAAAACCATGGGCTACAAAACGATGCAGGAAGTAGTGGATTCGATGAAGGGTATAGCTGAGATCAAGGACAACAGGGTCAGGATATTAAATGAAACGAGTGTCCGCAGTAACCTGATTGACAAGCTGGTCTTTAATGCGGTCTTCAACAAAGATACAGAGCTCAGGAATAAGATCCGATGGCTCATCCGGGCCATTGCCCATGAGCTTGGCGCCAGATCCGCCTCTATCCAGGGGCTCTATGATGCCATGGGGCGCGGTGAGGCCGGTGGTTTCACCGTCCCTGCCATCAACATCCGCGGCCTTACCTATGATGTGGCCAGGGCCGTCATCCGGGCGGCAAAGAAGAACACCTCCGGCACCTTCATATTTGAGATCGCCAAGTCTGAGATCGGCTACACGGGACAATCACCGGATGAGTATGCCGTGGTCATCATCGCCGCGGCTGTGAAGGAGGGATACAAGGGTCCCGTCTTTATCCAGGGAGACCACTTTCAGGCGAATGCCAAAAAATACCAGCAGGACCCGGCTAAGGAGGTGGCAGGCCTGAAGGACCTCATCAAAGAGGCGATAGCAGCCGGATTCTACAACATTGACATTGATACCTCCACGCTCGTTGACCTCTCAAAACCTGACATCAAGGAACAACAGAGGCTAAACTTCGAGATTGCCGCAGAGCTCACTGCCTGTATCCGGCAGCTTGAACCCAAAGGGGTGACGATCTCGGTGGGGGGTGAGATCGGTGAGGTTGGCGGACAGAACAGCACGGTCGGGGAACTCCGTGCCTTTATGAACGGTTACCGGGAGGCGCTGGCCACCAGGGGGAAATCCTTACAAGGGATCAGCAAGATCAGTGTCCAGACAGGGACAACTCACGGAGGCGTCCCCCTCCCGGACGGGACGATCGCAAAGGTAAAACTCGATTTTGATACACTGGAGAAGATATCCACGGCAGCGCGGCAGGAATACGGCCTCTCAGGCGCAGTCCAGCACGGCGCGTCAACTCTACCGGATGATGCCTTCCATAGATTTCCGGAGAGAGGGACCGCTGAGGTGCATCTTGCCACCGGCTTCCAGAATATGACCTATGACAGCAAGATCTTTCCGGCAGATTTCAGGGAAGATATCTACAGCCATCTCAGGGAGAAGTGTGCTGACGAGAAAAAACAGGGCGAATCCGACGAACAGTTTATCTACAAGACCCGGAAGAAGGGATTCGGA
>JACRHF010000093.1 GCA_016217665.1 Nitrospirota bacterium
AAGCAGGAAGAGGAAGATCGAAGACTTGATCAGCTTAGGATGTTTGAATAGTGTTGCCACCTTTGAGGTGGCGCAAGGTTTACAACCGCTTTGAGCGGTTCACATTTTTCAAGCCTCCGGCTTTGCCGGAGGTAGCTGACTATGTACCAAGCCCTAAACTTATCATGACCGCTTCATCCACTTCCTGAAGTTTGGCTGTATCCAACGCCCCAATCTTTTTTATTAAACGGCTTTTATCAATAGTAAGTAGCTGTGCCAGATTTACCATAGAAGGTTCTTTAAGTCCGCCCTCTTGTGGAGAAAGGAATACTGTTATTGGATACTTCTTCAATGTAGTCGTAATCGCTGCAATAATGGTTGTAGAACCATGTTTGTTTCCTATATTATTTTGAATGATTAAAGAAGGCCGGATACCCTGTTGCTCGCTTCCCCTGCCAGGGTTAAAATTAACAAGCCAAATCTCTCCGCGTTTACACACAGGTGTACTCATTTGTGGGTCTCAATCCCTGCAGAAAGATGCGACTCTGCTGTTTCCACATCTTCCTTAGCCATAGCCCGATAACCCTCAATGAGGTCCTGTTCTATTTGCCAATGATGCCAGTACATAACAGCCTCCTCCATAAGTTGGCTACGACTTTTCCCTTCCTTTTCTGATAAGTGATCAATTGTCTCAATTAGATGTTCATCAATTGTAATTGTAATCTTTGCCTTACCCATAATGTCCCTCATATTGTAACATAATAAGTATGATAAAATTATAAGACTTACATGCCTGACTGTCAAATCGGTTTTGTCCCGAAATTGACTGATTGAAAACCTTTCAAAGCCGCCTTCTGAACAGGGCAAAGACCCTCTCCTGGATCCGTTCGGACCAGGGCCGTTTTAGCCACCCCTCCTCCCGGATCTCGACGGAATGTTTCAGGTCTTCTTCAAAGACGCAGATCATCCTTTTCCCAAAGCCTGCATCGAGTATCCCGACATTCCCTTCATCGTTCCATCTCAGGGACAGAAAATCCAGATTCGCGGATCCAACGATGCTCCAGCATCCGTCAAAGACATAGCTCTTGGCATGGAGGACTTCCCCCTGATAATTATAGATCTTCACCCCTCTCCTCAGGAGCCTCGTATAGAATGCCCTTCCGGCATAGAGAGCGGCGTGGACATCGCTTATCCCCGGAAGGAGGAGCTTTACAGTGACCCCCCTTTCCACCGCCTCCTCAAGGGCAGCTAACATCCTTCGGCTCGGTGTGAAATAGGCGGTGGTGAGGAGGATGCTCTCCTTCGCATGATTGATACTGTAGTAGAGGAGTTTTCGCATCTTCCGTCTCCCTTTGGCGGATGAGGCAAAGATAGGGATCGCGGACAGACCGTTGACCTCCCTTATGTTACTCTGTCTCTCGAATGATACCTCTCTGAATGATAGGGGCGGTTCTTTTCTTCTCTGCCACGCCATCCGGAAGGTCCTGAACAGTTCCGATACGACCGGCCCCTCCACCATGATGCCTGTATCCCTCCACCCCTTTTTCCTGGACCGGAGATGAAACCCCCTGTATTCGTTTGCGATATTTAAACCTCCGGTGAAGGCCTTAACGCCGTCAATAATAATCAATTTTCTGTGATCCCGGTGGACATAGTAGAATGGGGAGGACCAGTGGAAGGGTCTTGAGACCCGGATCTCTATGCCTGAACTCTTCAGGCTGTCCCAGAAATCTTTCGGCGTCCACAGGGAGCCGAAATGGTCGTAGAGGATGTAGATTCGTACCCCCTTTTTCGCCTTTTTCCTGAGGATGGCGGCCATCTCCATCCCGGTCTCATCATTGCGGAATATGTAGAACTGGAGGCAGACGAACTGTTTTGCCTGATGAATGGCATCAAAGATGGCGTCAAAG
Source organism: Nitrospirota bacterium (assembly GCA_016217665.1). GTDB lineage: Bacteria > Nitrospirota > 9FT-COMBO-42-15 > HDB-SIOI813 > HDB-SIOI813 > JACRHF01. The sequence continues at coordinate 1,890 of JACRHF010000093.1, forward strand.
GACCTCTTCTCTTTATAGAGGAGCGCTACCCTGTTTCCATCTGAAAAACTGCTCTTGTTCAGCCTTTCAATGGTGGCTTTGTCAAAGGTTAATGCCATAGCCCATCATGACTTACAATGATTCGGTTTGTCAATGCAGGAGGCCGTCATTCCCACGTAAGTGGGAATCCAGACCGGCTGCCTGCGTTCTGGATTCCCGCTTGCGCGGGAATGACATTTTTATGCGGCTTTGTGAGCCGAAGGCTCGTGCGGGTTTCACCGAGAATTGCTGATGCAGGGGAGCATGATTTGACATGCCATCTCTGCACACCTTATACTAACAGGCTTAAGGATATCAAAAATATAAAGGAAAGTTTCTATGATCTCTCTGCAGCAGATTTCAAAGTCTTATGGAGGCCGTGTGCTCTTCAGGGAGGCCTCCCTCCAGATCGGCCTTGAAGAGCGGGTGGCCTTAGTCGGGCCGAATGGGGCAGGGAAGACTACACTCTTCGGCATGATCGCAGGAACGGTCTCTCCGGACAGCGGGACGATCATCGTCAATAAGAAGGCCGTGATTGGTTACTTAGCCCAGGAACTGGAATCCCATGAAGGGAAGACCGTTCTTGAAGAGGTGTTGGCCGGGGGGTCAGAGGTCTCCTCCATCGAGCACCACCTCCGTCTTCTGGAAGAAGAGATCGCGACTTCTCCACCCGGCATGGACGAAAAACTCCTGGCCCGGTATGGGGAGCTCCAGGCGAGATATGAACACCTTGGGGGATATTCCTATGAGGCCCACGCCCGCGAGATCCTCTTTGGTATGGGTTTCCAGGAGAAACACCTCACCCGGCCCATGGAGGAGTTGTCAGGCGGCAGGCGGATGCGTGTCGCCCTCTCAAGGCTCCTTCTGATTGGACCGGATATCCTCCTCTTAGATGAGCCGACAAACCATTTGGACCTCACGTCGATCGCCTGGCTGGAGGAGTTTCTCTCCGGATATCCCGGCACGGTACTCCTCATATCCCATGACCGCGATTTCATGAACCGCCTTGTGACCCGTGTGGTGGAGGTGGATCGTCAGCAACTGATCTCCTATACCGGCAACTACGACCAGTTCACCGCCGCCAAATATGAAACACAGCAGATGGTGGAGGCGACGGCCAAGAACCAGCAGAAACGGGTCGAAGAGCTGGAGGTCTTCATCAATCGTTTCAGATACCAGGCCACAAAGGCCCGTCAGGTCCAGAGCCGCATCAAGATGCTTGAGAAGATGGATAAGGTAGAAGTGCCGGAAGAGAGGAGGTCTGTCCGGTTCTCCTTTCCGGATCCACCCCGGAGTGGGGATACGGTCATGCGCCTGATTGATGTTGACAAGTCTTATGAGGGAAACCAGGTCTATCGTTCCCTCAATGTAGAGCTCCGCAGGGGGCAGCGGGTGGCCTTGGTCGGCCCGAACGGGGCAGGGAAGTCCACCCTGCTTAAACTGCTGGCCGGTGTCATCCCATCGGATAAAGGCGAGCGGAGACCGGGGCATCATATGACCATGGCCTATTATGCCCAGCACCAGTTGGATCTGTTAAAACCGGAGAACACTGTCCTTGAGGAGATCATGCTCTCGGCCCCGTTAGAGGAACAGTCGTTCCTTCGTGCTATCCTGGGGCGGTTTCTTTTTACCGGTGATGAGGTTGAGAAGAAGGTCTCTGTCCTCTCCGGCGGCGAGAAGAGCCGGCTGGCCTTAGCCAAGATGCTGGTCCGACCGGCCAACTTCCTCCTCTTAGACGAGCCGACGAACCACTTAGACATCCCATCCCGCGATGTACTGGAAGAGGCGCTCCGGGATTTCAAGGGAACGATCTGTTTCATTACCCATGACCGGCATTTCATCCGCTCTGTGGCCAACAGGATTCTTGAAGTCCGGGGCGGGACAGTGATCCCCTACGACGGGGATTACGACTACTATCTTTATAAGACACGATCTGCGGGAGAAGGGGTATCCGGTCCGGAAGTCCGAACATCTCCTGTTGAAGTGATGCCTGTATCCGAAACTTCTGTGGTCAGGGTGCGAAAGACCAAGGAGCAGAAGAGGGCAGAGGCCGAGGAACGAAACCGGCTGCACCGGGAGACAAACCAGCTCAGGAAGAGATTGTCACAGATCGAGACCGAGGTGAATGCAGCGGAGAAGACCCTGCAAACACTCACAGAGGCGCTTGCCAATCCGGAATTATACCAGGACAAGGACCGCTTCTTTGAAACCATGGAGTCCCATGCCCGCACAAAAAAGAAGATCGAGGAATTGACCGCCGAATGGGAACGCCTCTCCGGTACAATAGAAGAAGCGGCAAAGGCAAAGCCGTATTAGACTTTATTTGTCTCCCAATTGAAAAATTGTCCTGTTTGTGCTATATAAAGAATAGTCCTGATGTATCGGATATACCAGTCCATTTGATTGTATATACCTATCCATTCTGGTGATCACCAAACTCGGGCATGTGTCAGGGGAGACAAGTCCAGCGAAGAAAGGAGGTGAGTCTGCCATGCAAATTAAAGAGGTCATGCGGAAACCACCGAATGTGGTTACCTGTGCCCCATCTGACTATGTGGTGGAGGCCGCTAAAAAGATGAATGAATATCATGTAGGATGTATCCTGATCGCAGAGAGCGGTAGCTTGAAGGGGATCCTTACGGACCGCGACATCACACTGTCAGTAGTGGCAACTGGAAAAGACCCTAACCGGGTCCGCGTAAAAGAGATTATGAAGACCAATGTCATAACAGGGAAGCCCGAATGGGATATTTCTGAGGCCGCCAGGTTGATGGCTGAGAAAAAGATCCGGCGCTTACCCATTCAGTCAAACGGGAGAATAGAAGGATTTATATCGCTGGCAGATTTAGCCCCTGTATTCAGGAAGGAATTGGATTCCTTCCTGGAGATCGAGGCATCTCCCGCAAGCCATTAGGAAAATACCCCCGGGACACATGCCCAGTAAAATCACTTAATCTTTTTTATGTCTCTAATCTATCATCTCAAATTATCTAAGAAGAGTTTAAAAGGGGCAAGGATTGCCTTACTGCCAGGTGACCCTGGTCGTGTGCCTGTTATAGCATCTGCCGTCAATAATGAAGAGGCTTCTGAGATAGCCTGTAACAGGGAATTCAGGACATGGCTTTCCATGATGGATATCCATCCGGTTATTATAACATCTACAGGTATAGGCGGGCCTTCTGCCGCCATAGCCGTAGAAGAACTTGCACAACTGGGGATAAGGACATTCATCAGGGTTGGGACAACAGGGGCGCTTCAACTTAACATCAGGGCCGGCGATGTAGTTATCACAACAGCATCCGTAAGGATAGATGGCACATCGGAACATTACGCGCCTCTCGAGTATCCTGCGGTAGCTGATTATGGTGTCCTTAATGCACTCGTTGAGGCTGCAAAAACCGTTAATGTACGCTGTCATGTGGGAGTTACCGCATCTTCTGCAACTTTCTATCCTGGACAGGAGCGGATAGATACTTTTTCCAGATATGTAATTAGAGACCTTGCCGGAAGCAAAAAAGAGTGGGAAGAGCTCGGTGTATTAAACTATGAAATGGAATCCGCTACTCTCCTTACAATGTGCAATGCAATGGGGCTAAGGGCAGGATGCGTTACCGGTGTAATAAGTGAGCGGACTCAGAAAGAAAAAATCATTCTTAGTAAAATAAGAGCTGCTGAGGGCAATGCTATTGCGGTTGCTGTAACGGCGCTAAGACGTTTATTAACAGATTACCCATCCTCACCCTCCACCACCCCACGATAGTCTCATTTGTTTGTGTGTATAACGTGTTTTATTGACAGGCTTAAGGGGGTAGGCTATACTCTCAATCAATTCAATTGCAGGCAGAGGTGGAATTTACATGAAACCAATGAGACTGAGGTATCAGGCCTGTTTCAAGAAGAACTTTCCCCATCATTTCCCTCCAAGACCGCATGATCACTATACAGATAACATATTATCAAATGACATGGCAAGTACACGGTTGGTAAGAACAGGAGGTGCCTATATGCAGAGAAGAAAACTCGACATAGTGGTGATGCTGCTGGTATCCATAGCGCTTCTTTCTGCCAGTGCATGGGGTGAGGAGGAAAACTATCTGACACGGGACGAGGTTACGGTTATCAAGAAAAAGCTGGTTGCAATCTTTACAGCACTTGGAGATGCGCCCAAGGGGTACGGGAAAGAGGATGAGAATTATAACCTCCCCACGAGATTCTATAAGGATCGAAGTTCCGGCAAGATAAACCCGATCCAGGCATCGGCCTCTCAGCGTTTTGGCGTAGGCGCTGAGAAGAAGATGAAAAAGAGCGAGAAGGAATTAGGCGATTACTACCGGAAGAAGATGCTCGAGGCCCAGGCAAGGAACGACATGGAAGAGATGACGCGGTTAAGTCAGGAGATGCAGATGAAGGCCGGCCAGGCCGGGTTAGAGCAGATGGAGGCTGAAAGGGCAGAGCCCGTCCATATTGATGTCTCCCTGAACTCCAATCCGTCGCAGACCATTGACCCGGATAATGTTGTCTTTGAAAGGCCAGGGGTGATTGCCCTTCATTTTAGAGAGGGGGATGAAGACAAGGCAAGAATAGAAGTATATTTTGATCCGGTATCTCTCAAGGATACCAAGACCCTTTCCATCGTTGACCTTAAGATGCCGGAGGGCGGGGTTAAAAATAAGACCACGGTCCTGAATGCAACCATCCGCATGTCCGGTCCTGCAGATATTGTAGAGGCCTGGGCAAAAAAGATAGATACGAAGGGTGTTCTGACTCAGATTGATGTAGGCCGCTAGGGCAGGGGGTGCAGGGGCTAGGGCAGGGGGTGCAGGGGTCGGACCACAATAACCTTTTGATTTTTCTCAACTCATGTGGTAATTTCATTAATAAGTCCTTAAAATATCAATTTGTAGTCTGGAATCATTTCTTTGAATGCAGTGGTTCCTTAGGTTGTACCACAACGTCCTTCTTACTTAATAGAACATAGGTAGCAAACATGCCGAGGGCTAACCGACATTACCTTCCAGGACAGGTGTGGCATATCACACATAGGTGCCACAAGAAAGAATTTCTGTTGAAATTTGCCAGAGACCGGCAAAATTGGTTGAGATGGTTATTTGAAGCAAAAAAACGTTTTGGCCTCCGAATATTGGATTATATAGTCACCTCAAATCATATACATCTTCTGGTAGTGGATGACAAAGAGCGCGATATGATACCAAGAAGCCTTCAGTTAATTGCCGGCAGGACAGGGCAGGAATACAATCAAAGAAAGGGAAGAAAAGGTGCTTTCTGGGAAGATCGCTATCATGCCACCGCTGTAGAGAGTGGTAGCTATTTAATCCAATGTCTGGTTTACATCGATTTGAACATGGTGCGTACAGGGGTTATTGATCACCCGTCACAATGGTCCGCCAGTGGATATAGTGAGATACAGAATCCTCGCCAGAGATACACATTGATAGATCAGGGACGTCTGCCTGAACTGTTAGAACTTGGAAGTATTGATGAACTCAGGGAATCGCACAGAATCTGGGTAGAGGATGGACTTAAGGGTAAGTATAATGTTCGGGAATGTAAATGGAGTGAGAGTGTTGCAGTTGGATCGAGGAATTTTGTGGAGGAGACAAAAGATAGACTTGGTTTTAAGATTAAAGGGCGAAAGATCATGGAGAGCAACGGAGCCTATGAACTCAGAGAGTCTCCACCTTCTGCCTATGGTAATGATTTTACCGATAAAATTGATGCGTTAAGAGGTGAAAACACCTATTTATGGGAATCATTTCCCTTGTGAATCAGAAGGATTGCGTGGTCCGACCCTATTTTCTATTTATCAGATCGAGACCGAGGTGAATGCAGCGGAGAAGACCCTGCAAACACTCACTGAGGCGCTTGCCAATCCGGAATTATACCAGGACAAGGACCGCTTCTTTGAAACCATGGAGTCCCATGCCCGCACAAAAAAGAAGATCGAGGAATTGACCGCCGAGTGGGAACGCCTCTCCGGTACGATAGAAGAAGCGGGAAAGATTAAGCCGTGTTAGTGACCTGTGCCGGATTTGTGGGACCGAGTTCTGCGTGTTGCTGACCCTGAAGATTGCTGATGAACTGAACCCCGATGCGTTGTCCCCTGTGCAGGCTTTGCAGGGTGTCCTTTCTTTGCGGCATGGGTTCCTGTCCTGTCACTCGATGGCCCTGCATTTTTCTGTCCCCTGCGGGGCTGGGGTTGACGCGGCGGCCGGGCGAACTCAGAATCGTGTGCCGGTTTCTGTTTTGAATAATCAAATCCGTTCAGCTTGCGGCGGTCCACTTTTTTTCGAAGGACCAATTCGATGGTGCGCACCAGGGCCTCGTCTTCACGGGTAATAAATGTGAAGGCATCCCCTGTTTTTGCAGCCCGGCCGGTTCGGCCAATACGATGCGTATAATCGTCAGCCGTATTTGGCATATCATAGTTAATCACATGAGATATGCTGGACACATCAATGCCGCGGGCCGCAATGTCTGTTGCAACAAGGATTTGATACGTCCCGTCACGGAACCCGTCGAGCGCGGCCTGCCGCCTGTTCTGCGACAGGTTTCCCTGCAATGAGGCGGCACGATAGCCAGCCTTTTCCAGTTGTTGTCCCACGCGTTTGGCACGATGTTTCGTGCGCGTAAATATCAGGACAGACTCTGTGTTGGTATGACGCAGCAGCTCAAGAAGAAGAGGGGTTTTCAAATGCTGTTCAACCGGGTAGAGCGCGTGACTGACCGTGCTTGCCGGTGCAGGCGGATTTACCTGTACCGTGACAGGGGCATGCAGTATGTCATGGGCCAGCCTCCGGATATCATTGGGCATGGTTGCCGAGAACAACAGCGTCTGTCGCTTAGCCGGTACGTGCCTGATGATCTTTCTGATATCCGGCAGGAAGCCCATATCGAACATCCGGTCGGCCTCGTCCAGGACAAGGACTTTCAGATGTGACAGGTTGATGGTGCGCTGCTTTATATGATCCAGCAGACGGCCTGGGCAGGCCACGGCGATTTCGACGCCGGCGCGAAGTTTCTGAATCTGCGGCTGGATATTTACACCGCCATAGACGGTGAGGCTCCGGAGTCCGGTTTGCTGTCCCAAGGTGATGATGGCCTCGTTGATCTGTTCTGCCAGTTCGCGGGTTGGGGCGATGATCAGGGCGCGGATGCTGCCTCGAGGACCTTTCATCAGGCGCTCAAGAATAGGCAGTACGAAGGTTGCTGTTTTGCCTGTCCCGGTTTGCGCCAAGCCCATAAGATCCTGTCCCTGTAGTACCGACGGGATTGCCTGAACCTGAATAGGAGTCGGTGTCACAAAACCTGCCGCCGTGATGCCGGCCGAGACACTGGGATGAAAATTAAATGCATCAAATTTCATAAATTCCTTCTTTCCTATGTTGAGGGGAGTTAAGCCCCGTGTGTATATTCCGGGACTGACAATAACGTAGATTTCCGGGAACAGCAGTTTGGTTTGCGATTGTTTACTTTAACAGGATAGAGGAAGCCCTGTCAAGAAGAATAGAAAGCAAGGCCGCGGGCATAGCCCGCCCTTCATACCGGCGGGATTTTTTTATTTCAAAAAAACATTTATTGACGTAAAACAAACGTCAGTATAGTATAACGTCCAGAGATTTTCATCGCGGCCCCTAAAATAATAGAAAGGAGATTAAGATGACCGGGATACATCCATGTGTCAATCGTCTCAGCATTTCAGTACTGCTGATCGTAATCACTTTTATCTATGGGTGCGGAAGTGATCCTTCCAGCCAGTCGTCATACGGTGGTCCTGTCAAGATTGAGATTACAGGCGTTCCTTCGGTCAATTGGAATTCGACCACTGGAAAGACAACTGTAATCATTCAATTTACTCCTCGTGACGAAAATGGTTTGCCATTAGAGGGGTCTAAAATCAATATTGGGATGAATGTGGACGACAAAGAGATTGACAACGAGTCCTTACTGGAAGAGTCCGCAAAAGAGTTAGAAGTCAATTTACTCTATAGCATGGTCCTTGACGCAAGTTATTCGATGACGCAACACAACCCTCCGGCATTTGAACCCATGAAACAGGCAGCAAAGAAGAGTCTTGATGAGGTGAACGGTATCTGGTCAAGTCGTCCCGGAAAGGCTGATTTCTCTCTGCTTTGGTTTGATGAATATTTACAACGTAACGTGGGGCAGTGGTCATCCAATAATATCCTTTTAATTCCGACACCCAAGGCAGGAACGGCCACAAAGCTGTATGCTGCAGTTGATTACATGGCCTCGGATATGGCACAGGCATTTCAGTCCGGTGTTGCTGCCGGTTCACGAGACCGGCATATCATGATTGTTTTATCCGATGGTGCTGATAATTTAAGCTGGTTTGATAACTCCGGAACAGAAGAAATATTATCCTTGACGGGTGGTGTTCAATACAGGAAATTGGGCTGGCCTGCCAGAACCCTGGGGGATGCTCTGAGCCGGATAAAGGCCCATCCAAAGTTGACGGTACATGTCATTGGCCTCGGTTCGGATGTCAACGATACAGAATTGACTGAAATAGCGAATGCAGGGGGTGGCGTCTATTTAAAAAATCCATCCACCACAGAAGTCAACTCCTTATTCAGTCGCGTGACCAAGGAGTTTACAACCCTCCAAACTCGCGGAGCGGCTATCCCATTACCTCCGGGTGACTATACGTTTACGCTCGTTATTAAGAACAAACGGAATACTGAATCCGACAATTACAGTTTCAACTTTCATGCTGGGGATTTAAATGCAAGAGTGATTCCCTAAACATGTTTTCTCCCTGCCAATCGCCGCACGGTTGGTTATCTTGGCGCAGGTGGCATTAGGAATTGATGATACCGCATTCTCTGACCGGCGGCCCTCCTTGGGGACCTGTTCTTATTCAACCGAACAGCTCCCGCAATATTCTCTCCATCTCTTTATAATGCGTCCCCTTCCAGTATATTCTATTGCATTTTGGACACCTGCCAAAAATGTCCTCTGTTTTACAGACGTACTCAGGGACGATATTACAAGCCGCATCTTTACTGAATGATAATAATGGTTCATTGCAGAGGATACATCTGGAAAAAGTATTTTTGGGATAGGACATATGAAGCGCAGATACCATCTGTTTCAACTGTGCGACAAATTGGTCATCAATAATGAAAAGGTAATTCTTTAACCCCCTTTTCTTTATTAAGCGTGTATCCCTGGTAAGGATCATCCTGGATTCCGCCAGAGACAACCTGATAAGCTCGGCATCCCGGATATTTCTTCTGTAAGCGGTGTCATATCCGAGGATTCGCAGCCATTTGGCGAGCCTTCCAAGCATTACATCTGCTATGAATTTCATCTCAGTCATAGGACCTACTTATCATATAATATGGCGCGAATCAACACATTCCCACGCCCCTGTGCGAGGGGCGACTTGAATATGGAAAAAGATATTGCAATGCAACAAGTTTCAATCCACGCCCCTGTGCGAGGGGCGACGTACCCTATCTTGGCATTGATCTTCCCCCGATTTAACGGACACTAAGTTAGGTTAGGCCACCATGGCCTCCTGCTCAAAACATACCGGGGAACGATACCCCAGTGACGAATGTCTTCGTACCCGATTATAGAACATCTCGATGTATTCGAAAATACTCTGTCTTGCCTCCGCCCGTGTCGTATACCGGTGAAGGTACACATGCTCTGTCTTCAATGTATGGAAAAAGCTCTCGACAAGGGCATTGTCGTAGCAATTACCCTTCCTGCTCATGCTCTGAAT
>JACRHF010000086.1 GCA_016217665.1 Nitrospirota bacterium
CACGGTATCGGTTAAGGATCTCTTTGTAATCAAGCGCCCTGATCCTGTTCAGGCTGAAATCCTCGACGACAAAAGAGGCCATCACACTCCCGAATATGACCGCCTGCCTCATATTCTCTTCTGTAAAATTCATGGTGTTCAAAAGGTATCCCATAAATCCGCCGGCAAAGCTATCCCCGGCACCGGTGGGATCAAAGACATTCTCCAGCGGATATGCGGGCGCGGCAAAGATGCTCTGTGAGTTGAACATCAGGGCCCCGTACTCCCCCCGCTTAATAATGAGGTGTTTCGGGCCATAGGAGCGGATGGCCTTCGCCGCCTTCACTAAGTTTGCCTCCTGTGCCAATTGTCTTGCCTCGCCGTCGTTGATGACTAAGATGTCCACATGCCCGAGTGTCTTCAGAAGGGCCTCCCTCTTGCCGGATATCCAGAAATTCATGGTATCACAGGCAATAATCTTCGGAGACCTTACCTGGTTCAGGACATCCATCTGAAGTTCAGGGTTGATGTTGGCCAGAAACACCCCTTCTGCCTCTTTATAGGATGCGGGAAGGACCGGTTTAAACGCCTCAAAGACATTCAGGTGGGTCTCAAGGGTCTGGGCCTCGTTCAACTGATAGCCATATTCCCCCTTCCACCGGAAGGTCTTGCCGGCCTGTTTCTCAAGCCCTTCGGTATTGATCCCGCGGCTCTTCAGAAAATTCAGATGCTGGGCCGGGAAATCCTCTCCCACCACCGCCACAAGATTTACACCTGTAAAATAGCTCGCTGCCGTGGAAAAATAGGTGGCAGACCCTCCAAGGATATCCTCAACCTCCCCGAAGGGTGTCCTGACACTGTCAAAGGCAACGGATCCGACAACCAATAGACTCATGTACCCTCCATCCTCTCCCCCTTTTCTAAAGGGGGAGAGGATTATTTCACGTATTTCCCTATAATTAGTTTAAGCCTCTCCTTAGTTTCAGCCGGGATACTCTCCGGGGCGGTAATAATAGCATGACTCATCGCCGCAGAACAGGGACAGTTGCGATCAGCCGGGATACTGCCGACGGCCTCTTTAATGATCTTCTTTGAAGTCTCTACATTCTTATTCAGTATCTCAAGGATCGCATCGGCTGTCACAGCCGCCTCCTCGTGATGCCAGCAGTCATAGTCTGTAACAAGGGCAATGGTCGCATAACATATCTCGGCCTCCCGTGCAAGTTTCGCCTCTGTCGCATTGGTCATCCCGATGATATCCACGCCCCAGCTCTTGTAGATCATAGATTCCCCGCGCGTAGAGAATTGTGGTCCTTCGATGCACAGATAAACGCCCCCCCGGTGGACCTTAGCCCCGACACCAGCCGCCGCCTTGTATAAGGTCCCGGAGAGTACAGGACATACAGGGTCTGCAAGGGACACGTGGGCGACAATGCCGTCCCCGAAGAAGGTGCTGATGCGCCGTCTGGTATTGTCATAGAACTGGTCAGGGATCACGATCTCCCTGGGGTGTATCCCCTCCTTCATGCTCCCCACGGCGCTGACGGAGATGATCCTGTGGACCCCCAGCTTCTTCATGCCGTAGATATTGGCCCTGAAGTTCAGATCCGAAGGCTGGACCCTGTGGCCCCTGCCATGGCGGGGCAGGAATGCCATCCTCCGCCCCTTCAGCTCGCCGACAATGAACGGGTCCGAGGGAGGACCAAAGGGGGTATCGATCCTGACCTCCTCTACCCTTTCAAGCCCCTCCATTTTGTAGAGGCCGCTCCCGCCGATGACACCGATCTCCACCTCAGACATTGACGGCCTCCTCGATCTTCTTCTCCTCCGTTTCTCTGACATCAAACTCTTTTATGCCTTTCTTCGGCACGATCATGGCAATAGAGTGTTTATAAATGAGGTGCTGATTCTCCCCCTTCAGCAGGATACTGAAGTTGTCAAATCCTTTGATAATACCCGTAATCTTTGAACCATTCAAGATATGAATAGTCACAGGCGTCCTCTCCTTCCTGAGGTGATTCAAAAATTGGTCCTGAAGGTTAATCGTCGGTCTACTCATTAGACACACTCCTTTCGTTAATAGGTAACACTGACCTTATGTCCCTCCCTATCTCTTCTAAGTGGGAGAGATCCTCCTTTGCTGTATACCACCGGATCCGGTCATCCCGCCGGAACCATGTCAACTGTCGTTTTGCATAACGCCTGGTATCTCTTTTCAGGAGGCGGATCGCATCTTCCAGACTATACATCCCTTTAATATAGCCTGCAAGCTGTTTGTACCCCAGTCCGTGCATCGGGAGGACAGATCCTCCATGAATCGCTATCAACCCCCTGACCTCAGCCTCAAGCCCCGCCTCCATCATCCTGTCTACCCGCTCTTCTATCTTTTTATACAGGTTCTTACGCTCCATGGTAAGGCCGATGATCACGGGATCATACGGCCGCTCCTTAAACCCATGGACCTCCTGGATATCCGACAACGGGACACCCCCGGACTCGTATACCTCTAAGGAGCGTATGACCCTTATCGTATCATTCGGCTTTGTCCGGCCTGCGGACACCGGATCGACCTCACACAATCTCCGGTAGAGATACCCTTTACCATGCTCCGCCTCTTCAGACAACAACCTCTTTCTGAGAATCCAGTCGGTCTTAGGCGCCTCGCAGAGACCGTCGACAAGGGCCCTGACATACAACCCTGTGCCGCCTGCCACAATGGGAATCTTCCCCCTCTCATGAAGTCCGGTGATAACCGGCCTTGCACGACTGACATAATCCCCGACGCTGAACCTCGTGTCCGGTTCAATCATGCTGATCATGTGGTGCGGGACCGCCTCCATCTCTTCTCCGGACGGCTTGGCAGTCCCGATATCCATGCCCTTGTATACCTGCATAGAGTCTGCACTGATAATCTCTGTGTTAAAGAGCCTTGCCAGATGGAGGGCCAGGGCACTCTTCCCCGCGGCTGTAGGTCCGACTATGACAATAAGCGGCCTCTTTCCACCCTCCCCGTCTTCACGTCCTCCCAAACATCTTCTCCAGATCTGTATAGGAAAATCTCTTAACGATGGGCCTGCCGTGCGGACATGTGTACGGCATGTCTGTCTGCAGCAGCGCCGATAAAAGGGAGGCCATCTCTCCATGGGACAGGAGGTCCTTTCCCCGTACCGCCTTATGGCAGGCCTTTCTGCTCAACAGGGCATTCAGGATATCTTCTGTGGCCGTCAGTCTTATACCCCTGCCGGATGAAGATTCCCTCTCTATCATCTCATCAATCATATCCGTAATAAGGGCCCTGCAGTCCTCTCCGGCAAAGAGGGCAGGGACGGTGCGGATCATAAAAGAGCGCTCTCCCATCTCCTCGATATCAAACCCTAACCTGCTGAGCGCCTCTTTATACCCCGTCAATACATGGACCTTATCAAGGCTTAGCTCTATAATCTCAGGGATCAGGAGATATTGCACCTCTATCGTGTTCGCCGCATACCCCTTCTTAAGCCTGTCGTAGAGGACCCTCTCATGCGCCGCATGCTGGTCTATGATGTGCAACTCCCCGTTGATCTCGCCAACCATGAAGAGGGCGCCCACCTGACCGAATACCCGGATCGACGGCCCCACAGATATCTCCTGTGGATGAAACTCTCTATCATCGATAAAGGGGTTGGGATGGCCGGCAATCCCTTCCCGTATCTCAGGCCTGACTGCCGATTCAAAGGCCTCCGGATAGGCGGAGGCCCGCCCCTTTGGCCGCAAGCTATCTCTAACCGCCCCGGCGACCCTGTCATGGATATACCGGTTGTCCCTGAATTTTACCTCTCTCTTTGACGGGTGCACATTCACGTCTACGGATGCGGGGTCTATACCGATCCATAAGACCGCCATGGTATATCGATCCCGTGGGATCAGATCCGAATACGCCTCCTGAACCGCATGGGAGAGTGTGGAGTTTCTGACAGACCTCTTATTCACGAAGAACAACTGGTTCTCCCTGCTTCTGAAAGTCAGGGAGGGTCTTGCGATAAACCCCTGTATGGAACACCCCTCTGTCTCACAGGAGACAGCCATCAATTCCCGTAAGATGTCTCCCCCGTATATCTGAAAAAGCCTCTCTTCGATATCCCCCACAGGCGGGAAATCGAGCAGGGGAACGCCTCCTTTATCCATATTCATGAGGGTCAGGTGGATATCCTTATACCCGAGTGCATGCTGGGTGACGATGTTTAACATATGTCCGAGTTCTGTGGCCTGTCCCTTCAAAAAGCTCTTCCTCGCGGGGACATTATAGAACAGGTCTCGCACCTCGATCTCTGTCCCTGGAGGACAGCCGGCATCGGTGCTCCTGATGAATTCTCCGCCCGCTATCTCCACACAGGTCCCCACCGCCGCTTCATGCTCACGGGTCTTCAGCCTGACCTTAGCAACCGCTGCAATACTGGCAAGCGCCTCCCCTCTGAAACCGAGGGTATGGATATTAAACAGGTCCTCCCTGGAGGAAATCTTACTGGTGGCATGACGCCCAAAGGCTATGATGGCATCCTTACTGCTCATCCCTATCCCATTGTCCGCCACAGAGATCAGCCTTGCCCCCCCCTTCTCTATCTTAATGACGATCCGGGTCCCCTCTGCATCGATGGAATTCTCGACCAGCTCTTTTAACACAGAGGCAGGCCTCTCTACCACTTCCCCAGCAGCAATCTGGTTTGTGAGTTCTTGCGGCAGGTGTCTTATCCGGTCAGGCATGCGGACTCAGTGTAATTCGGTCAACTTAACCTTTGCCAATCTTGCCTCGTCAGAATAGGGAAACTGTTCAATCACCTTCTTAAAATAGGCCGTGGCCGTTTCCTTGTTCCCTGTCTTCTCATAGGAATATCCCATCTTCAATAAGGCGCCCACGACCTTATTGCTCTTGGGAAAATCAATGGCAACACTCTCAAACGCTGCCACCGCCTTCGCATAATCCCCTTTGCTGTAGTAACATTCCCCTATCCAATACACCGCATTAGGCGCTAAATTCCCGTCAGGAGACTGCCGGAGATAATCTGAAAATCCTGCAATGGCAAGGTCATAATTGCCCAGCATGTAATCTTTATAGGCCTGGTTATACAGATCCGATGGCGCCGCTGTACTAACGCCGGTCCCCTCAGCAGGGAGCGCAGGGGCCGGTTGTTCAGGTTGAGGCGGCGGAAGGGCCACAGGCGGCTTGATCGGGGGTTCAGGTTTGACGACAGGCTTTCCGGTCTTGCCCGCGTCCACATCCTGGCCCGGCAGGAGTATCTTGTCCTGTCCCCTCTGTGCCTCCCGTACCTTTGCCTCCAGGATGTCCACCTTCCTGGATAACTCCTGGACCATCTTATCCTGATCGTCTACGCCCTCCGATATCTCAGACAATCTATGGTTATTCTCCTCTAACTTCCCCTGCATGACCTGTACATCCGTCGCCATCTGATCGAACCTGATCTCATAGTTTGCCTGATTTTTCTGGAGGGCCTCTACCATCTCTTTCGCCTCACCCCCAAACTTTGCCATACTCTCCCGCATCTGTACTATCGTCTGCTCCTGCTGTACCTGCTGTACAGGACGCTGCGGCCTCTGCAGCAAAGAGACATCCCGCTGTGTCTCCAGGACTATCCCCTTCATCCTCCTCACTTCGTTCTCAAGGTCCACCATATCTGCCTGCATGGCACAGCCATAACTGGTCAGTATCCCTATCCATAGCATTGCAATGACGAATGTCTTGCTCATGGTTATCATTATCTCGCCACCACGGCGAAGTGTCCCCGCCTGTTCTGGGCCCAGCACTCTTCATTATGCTCTTTGCAGAAGCCCTTCTCTTCTCCATAACTGATCGTCGCTATCCGGTTCTGGGGGGCGCCAAAGACTGTCAGGTATTTCTTGATCATCTGCGCCCTTTTCTCACCCAGGGCCAGATTATACTCGCCGGTGCCGCGCTCATCGGCATGCCCCTCAATGCGTACGACCGCCGAGCCGTTCTTCTTAATCCACTCCGCATTCTTCTTCAGGATATCCATCTCCCCCTCTTTGAGGATCGCCATATCGAAATCAAAAAAGACATCCTTCAGATCCCCTGTTTTCAGATCTCCTGTTTTCAGACCTCCTGTCAGGGCCGCCTTCTCTTCATCCTTAGCCGGAACGGACTCCTCTCCGGAACCGGCGCCTTCAGAGAGATCAGAGATACCTTTTCCGGTTGTATCGCTAGGCTCAATCGTATCCTCTGCAATATTGCTGGTGTTCAACAGCGCAAGCGGCTCAGTCACCACCTCCTCAGTTCCGCCGTTTTTAGCCGTGCCAACCTCAACCGTGGTCTGGACATCCCCTGACGGAGAGGATGGCGTCGTCCCCTCAATCGTTGCAACCTTCTTGCTGCAACCACTGATTGCCAAACCCGCCATTAACACTACTCCCACAAACCCAATCCCCAGTCTACTGATTTTCATTATACATTCCCTCCTTGTAACGTTAAATAGTTGAGTCTCAAAAATGTGCTTCAAAGCACTATGTGCTAAATTGACGCTGCAAAATGCCCAGGTGCAAGGAAGGACAAGGATTTGAGCCGAGGCGTACTTCCCGTACGTTGAGGCTCAAATCCGCAGTCCTGACGCCGCAGATGGGCATTTTGCAGCGTCAATTTGGGGACCAATCAGGGCCCCAATTATTAGCATCATTATAAGTAAGTTTCTCCAGCTTGCTCCCGTCGTCATTCATCATGTAGATACTCCATTTCCCTGCCCTGGATGAGGCGAATACAATACGCCTCCCGTCCGGCGCCCAGGACGGCGACTCATCGCTCCCCGGTCCGCTCGTTATCTCGGTCAGACCGCCGCCATCCGGATTCATCGCACAGATACGGAAACCGCCTCCCCGCCTGCACGCAAAGGCAATCTTGTCTCCCTTTGGCGACCATGCCGGATCACTATTATACTCCCCTTTGAATGTTAGTCTACGGACATTGGTGCCATCAGCCTTCATCACGTATATCTGGGGGCTGCCTCCCCGGTCAGAGGTAAAGGCCATCTCTCCCCCTGTAGGAGACCATGTAGGGGAGACATCTTCTCCATGCGTGTAGGTAAGCCTTTTCAGGCCCTCACCCCCTTTATCCATGGTATAGATCTCTGCATTCCCATCCATGCTGGATGCAAAGGCGATCAGGTTCCCATCCGGTGACCAGGAGGGGGAGATATCCAATCCATCATAGTTTGAAAGCCTCTCTCTCTTGCTCGTGGTTAAATCAACAACATAGATATCCGGATTGCCATCCTTGTACGAGGTATAGGCGATGCGTTGGCCATCCGGCGACCAGGAAGGAGACAGGTTCAGCGATTTGTTTCCGGTAATCATCCTGGAAGAATAGCCGTCATAATCCATGATGTACAGCTCCTTGGCCCCGGTCTGGTCTGAGACATAGACGATCCGGGTCTGGGCAATCCCTTTTTCTCCTGTCAGCCTGAAGACGATCTCGTCTGAAAACCTGTGGGCCACCCTGCGAACCATATTATCACTCCCTGCATACCGTTTGGCAAAGATTAATTCTCCGCTCCCGGTCTCGTATAATTTCCCATCCAGTTTGATCATCCTCTCACCCTGGGTCATATAGGCTATCACGACCGATTCAATCCCCAACTGTTTGAGCTGTTCCCGGATAGCCTCGTTCAGTTTTGACGGGACCCCGTTTATCTTAATCTCCTTATGTCTTATCAGATCAAAATAGAGTGACCTGCCTAAGTCGGCCTCCAGCACCTTGCTGATTGTCGAGGCCGTTGCCGCATTATCGCCGGCAACAACAACGGCTATGGGGATCTTCCGCACCTCTCCCTTTGAGGTCTCCAAATAGACCTCCTTGGCCCAGGCCGTCCCAACAGACGCCATGACCGCCAACACGGATGCCATATAAAAGACCACCTTTCTCACGGATCAGTCCTGCCTGTCATCCCTTTTCACCGAAGATAAACCGGTAGCGCACCTTCAGAAAATCCTCCTTATACCCCCTCGGGAGCGGAGGAAATGGATTTGAAAGAGAGACAGCCCTGACTGCCGTCTGATCGAAATAGGAGTCGCCTGAGGATTCAGCAACCCCGACATTATCGATCTTCCCATCTCTACGGATGATGAAATCTACCAGGGTCTGCTTCACCTGTTTATAGGTGACGGGCTGGCTCCATCGGTTGTCTACCTTGCTTCTTATCAGGCCAAGATAATAGTCATACTGGAAATCCGGGATATCGACCACAGGACCACTGACCACCGGCAAGGCCGGGGTAAGCCTTGCCTCCTGTACGTTTGCGGCCTTCACATCTGCCGGCGGGAACACCGGGGGCTTGACCATCATCTCCTTGCCCCCAACATCTGCCTTCTGTTCCACAGCCTCTTGCTTCTGACTCTTTACCGGCGTACTGCTGCTCTCCGCTGCCTTAACCTCTTTCTTCTCCTTTGCCGCAGGGACCGCAGGCTCAGGCAGCGCCGTTTTAGCCGGCTCAGCAATTTTAACCGGTTCAACCTTTTTGACCTCTTTCGGCGCCGGTTCTTTCGCAGCAGGTTTCACCAGCTCTGGTCTCTTCTCTGCGGGTTTGCGCACCTCCTCTACCTTAACCACGTCTTCAGTCTTCTTCTCAGGCTTCTCCAGCAGGGGGGGCCTTTCCACCGGCCTCTCCCTTGGGATCTTTACGATGTTCACATGGATCGCGGAGGGAGGAGGGCCGTACCCCCGATCTGTATTGGGTTTGTACAGTATATTGGAAGATACCAGGGCAAACAAAAGGAGCAGATGAAACAAGAGTGATATCGGAATCGTGATGGTCATAACAGAGACCCTATCTCACCTCCTTGAGCGGTTCGGTGACCATACCCAGCTTGTCGATCCCCATCTTTTTAACAACATCCATTACAGTGATGATCGTCCCATAAGGCACGGCCTTGTCGGCCTTCAGATATACCGTGGTGTCAGATCCGGGCCTTCGCTTCTTCTGGATCTTGGATTCAAGTCCACCGATGGTAGCCGCCTCACCATCTACAAAGAGATTCAGGTTCCTGTCCACGGCAAGCATGATCCTCTGCTCCTGCTTGATCGTATTGACAGAGGACCGGGGAAGATTAATATCGATACCCCGGTACATCAGGGGTGCAGATATCATGAAAATAATCAGGAGCACCAGCACGATATCTACGAAGGGGACCATGTTGATCTCGCTCATTAACCGGTGTCTTTTATCTTCCATCAAAGAGACTCTCTACCTTTACCTCGGTGACCTCCTCCTCTGAAGACCATATCTCAGCCTCCAGGAAGGCCATAAACTCTTCTGCAAACACCTCCATCTTTGACGTCAGTTTTCTGAGCCGGTTCAGCAGGTAATTATATCCTATCACTGCGGGTATAGCAGTCGCAAGGCCTGCGGCGGTGGTGATCAGCGCCTCTGCAATCCCAGGCGCTACCGCAGCGATATTGGCCGAACCCTGAGACCCTATCTGCTGAAAGGCATGGATAATGCCCCACACAGTCCCAAAGAGTCCTATGAAAGGGGTTACATTTCCCGTGGTCGCCAGGAGAGAAAGGAAGCCCTCATAATAGGTGGTCTCATCTTCGATAGTCCCTTTGAGCCTCCGGTGTATCGCATTTAAGAAGGCAGGGCGATCCGACAACAGGCCGCTCTTCCCATTTTTGATCTCCTCAAACCGGCTATGCCCTTCTTTGAATATCGCAGAAAGGGGGTTATCGTCATGCCCGTCTGCCGAGATGTGAATCTGATAGACTGTATCCGCCTTTGCAAAAGATCCTAAGAACTCCCCGGCCCCCTTCTCTGCCCTGCGGATCTGAAACAGCTTAAAGAAGATGACTGCCCAGGAGAAGATGGAAAAGATAAAGAGGATCACGAGGATTATCTTGGCAATAATCCCTGAGGTCAGGATGAGCTTAAATATTTCTGATTCTATATTGCCGGATACCTGCATCAATTGTTAAGAAATATGGCGGGGCCGACGAGACTTGAACTCGCGACCTCCTGCGTGACAGGCAGGCGTTCTAACCGAACTGAACTACGACCCCGTGTTAAACTCTTTACTTGAATCCTCGAACCCTTGAACCCTTCTTCAAAAATGGTAGGCGGAACAGGGATCGAACCTGTGACCTCAGCCTTGTAAGGGCTGCGCTCTCCCAATTGAGCTATCCGCCCATGGCTTCTATCTCTCTTTATCTTCATAACGACTAACAGGTTGTATCCTAACAACTTTAAAATACATTGTCAACCATAAGATAAATTGAGGCATTCAGGAAATCGCTCATCTTGTCACTCTGAGCGGAGCGAAGGGTCTGATTCGGCAAGGACCTTTTCAAAGATCCCCCTCACCCTTTTTCGCAGGTCTTCAACATCCCTGATAAGCCTCTTGGCACCGGAGACACGCTTTGTGTCCTGATAACCCATCCTGTGGGCCAGGGGGGCCAATCTCTCAGGAGTCCGGGGCAGGAGATGGGACGGCATATTGTGGACGATTCTGATCCTGCTCTCTAATGTCCGGAGGAATGTGTAGGACCTTCGAAGCCTTAGATAACGGTCCTTAGACAGCAGCCCTTCTTTGTGAAGGGACTCCAGGGCCAATAGCGTATGGGTCACCCGGATCCCCGGATATTTTGAGCCATGTAGTAATTGGAGGTATTGCACCATAAACTCGATGTCTACAATCCCCCCGGGTCCCACCTTGATGTCATAATGTTCACTGTCCTCCTTGGAGACCTCGGCCTCCATGCGCAGCCGCATGGCTCTGATTGAGGCTGCCAGATTCAAGCCTTTCTTTTCCTCTCCAATCCCCCTTAATCCCCCTTTAGTAAAGGGGGAAATAGAGGGAACGGGGGGAGTATACAACAGCTCATGAGTCATCGTCATAAACTCACTCCCCAGAGACTTATCCCCTGCGATGACACGCGCCCTTGTGAGGGATTGAAGCTCCCATATATCCGCATGCCCTTTTATATACATTGCAAATGCCTCGATTGATTGACAGAGCGGGCCCTTGGAGCCTGAAGGTCTGAGCCTGACATCCACCCTGAAGACGGTCCCCTCTCTCGTCATTGAGGTGAGGACTGACATCACCTTACCGGCCAGATGGGCAAAGTACTCCTGGTTGGATATGGAGTTCCCCCCCTGGGTCTCTCCCTCCCCGGAGTATATAAAGACAATGTCTAAGTCGGAACCATAGGTGATCTCCTCTCCTCCCAGCTTCCCCATGCCGGCAATGCAAAAGCGGGCCTCTGTCTCCCTGCCGCCTGTTTTACAGACCGGCCGGCCGTAGATGCGCCTGAGCTCCTCCTCTGCGATCCTCAGGGCACCGGCCACAGAGACATCGGCAAGGATGGAGATGGACCTTGATGCGGTCATGATATCCATATTCCCCAGGATATCGTTGTACCCTATGTGCAGCTCTTCTGTATATTTAAACTTCCGCAGGGCATCCAGCCTTTCCGCATAGGTGCCGCACTCCCCGATCAATGAGAAGAGCTCCCCCTGCATCTCTTCTCTGGTCCTCTTCCTCAGCATCTCGGCAGGGTCCAGGAATTGATCCACGATCTCAGGGTGTCTGATCACGATCTTTGACAGATACTCACTGCTGCTGAAGAGACTGATCACCGATTCGATCGCCTGCGGATTCTCTTCAAAGAACGAGTACAGGGTCTCTCTGGCGCCGACCGAGGATATCAACGCCTCCAAGTGATTGAGGGCAAGGTCGGGGTCAGAGGATGCCGCAATCTGAGAAAAGAATGCCGGGAATATCCTGAGGAATATCTGCCGGCTCCTCGGTGTCTGATGGCTGAACGGAGGGCCCTCTCTTAACAAGACGACATTCCTGTATGCCTTGCGAGGGTCTTTAAAGTGATACCTCGCCAATATCCCTGCGGCCTCCTCTTCAGACACCACTTCCCCGACGATGACCTCGCCGTCATTGACCTCCTCTGTCCGTTCTTCCCTCGTCTCCTTTTTTGTAAAGAGGCCGTCGTATATCTTCCGGACTGACTGGGTACAGGCCCCATAATCCTTCAGGAGGAGTTCATGCGCCCTGTGTCTCCCCCTATCCTGATAACCTATCCTCTTTGCAAGGGTCGTTAATTCCTGGATATCTGCGGGCATAATCTGTGTCTGTCGTTCCCCGACGATCTGGATCATATGTTCAATCCTCCGGAGCAATTGATAGGCCTTTGATAACAACCCCTCCTCTTCATAAGAGATGAACCCCTTACGGGCGAGCCTGTGGAGGGCACGCAGGGTATTCCGCTCCCTGACCCAGGGCTCTTTTCCTCCATAGAGGAGTTGTAATGCCTGGACAAAGAACTCGATCTCGCGTATCCCGCCATAACCCAGCTTCACATTCCGGGTCTCCTTCCCCTTGACCGCGATGTTCTTATCGATCTTCGCCTTCATCTCCCGGATCTCGTCTATCGCGGTGAAGTCGAGATACTTCCTGTAGACAAAGGGCTGTATCATCGCCAGGAATGACCGGCCAAGGGGATCATCCCCGGCAACCGGCCTCACCTTCAGCAGCGCCGCCCGCTCCCAGGTCTGCCCCCACGATTCATAGTAGATCTCATAGCTCCTTAAGGAGCAGGCCAGATCCCCCTTCTCCCCTTCCGGCCTGAGCCTTGTATCCACCCTGAAGACAAACCCCTCCTCTGTCGTGGCCCCGATGACCTGACTGATCATCTCCGAGAGTTTGACAAAGTACTGATGGTTGGTGAGCGTCCCCGATTCTGTCTCCCCGTTATCCGAGGTGTAGAGGAACATGATATCAATATCCGAGCTGTAGTTCAGTTCCTCTCCACCGTGCTTCCCCATGCCAAGGACAGTGAATCTGCACTCCTGCGTCTGGCCGTCTACATCCGTATACAGGGGCCTTCCATACCGGTCCAGCAGATCCCTGTTGCAGACCTCATAGGCCATCTGAAGGCATAGGTCGGCAACGTTAGAGATCTCCTGCGTAATCTCGGCAAGGGTCCCGTATCCCAGCATGTCCCTCAAGGCAATTCTGACATACTCCCTTTTCCGAAACCGCCTCAGGAGCGATTTCACCTCATTGACCGGGGTCTTCAGGGTAATCCCCTGGCGGAGTTCGCCGAGCATGGCCCCGTGGCCGACAGGCTGTCTCAGGAGGTCCGGCGTCGAAAGCCAGTCTAAGTATTCCTGAGGCGCTGAAAAGAGGAAAGTGGACAAGTACTGACTGCTCCCGAAGAGGAGCAAGAGGGGGGAGACCACCTCTTTGTGGTGCGATAGGAATGTAAAGACCTTCTCTTTATCCTCATGGAATGAGACAAAGCGCTCTAAATTATTGAGCGCCATATCCGGATCAGGGGCCTCTACTGAGGACTTTAGAATGACAGGCAATAGCCGGTTAAAGGCCTGGGGGTGTTGGACATCCCTGCGAAGAAGATTAAGGTTGGTCGCGGCCTTACGGCCATCTGTAAAGCCGAGACCGGACAGGAGAGGAGCAAGTCTGTCAATATCTCCAGGACTCTCCCTGATCTCTTTGATGATTTTCTTCAAAATACTGACACGCAATCCCCCCTTCCCCCTTTAGAAAAGGGGGGGAGGAAAAGTAAATTTATACGAAAAGGGTTATATCCGCCTCAGCGGCATATTCAAGGTAGGCGGCGGCGCCGGCCACCTCGATACCGTCAATGAGGTCTTCCTTCTTAGTCCCCATGACATCCATCGTCATCTGACACCCGATCATCTTAACCCCTGTCTCAACCGCGATATTCAACAGGTCTGTAATTGACGGGACATTGACCTTGGCCATCCAGCTCTTCATCATCATGGTTGCCATCGCCGTCATCCCCGGAAGGGCACCGATGATGTTGGGCATAGGAACCGGCATCGCAGGATTGGCGAGGGAAGGGACCTGGAGGTTTTTATTCTTGTTCTTATTGATGATATCCAGCCCATAGAAGGTAAAGAATATCGAACATTCGATGTCCATGGCAGCGGCCGTAGTCGCCAGTATCAACGGTGGATACGCCATGTCAAGGGTCCCCTTGGATGCGATAATGGCCATCCGCCTCTTCCGCCCGGACATGAGCTCCTTAAACTTTGCTTCTACGATCTCTTCGATATATTTTTTCTCCTGCTCTGTAACTGACATAGTCTGACCTCCCTATTTTATTTTTTTGATAAAAAATTCGTAATGACTATCCTCGTGAACGATCTCTAAAAGCTCCTGACCTGACTGTTTTGCCCATGCAGGGATATCTTTCACAGAACCGGGATCCGTGCAGATGACCTCAAGTATCCCGCCGATCTCAAGCTTACTGATGGCGTGTTTGGTCTTCAACACCGGAACCGGACAGGAGAGCTTCCTGCAATCAAGCACCTCATCTGGTTTGTTCCCCCTTTTTTCCATTCTCTGCCCTCTGGTTTCTAATTTCTAACTTCTGACTTCTTACCTCTCACCTATCCTACCACACAATCACCTTATCATGCCCGATCATCATCTCGCACATGGAAGGATAGTCTACGAGTTTATAAGAGACATCCACTCCCCGTGCACGGACATCGTTGATAGAGGCATATATCTCACCGTGATTTTCCAGCTTAGCCAGGACCCCATCCTGGATCAGAAGGATAGACACATCGCCCTGCGTGCGGTACTGATCAATGATCTCCTGTACCAGGGGGCCTGCCTCTCTTCTGATAATATGCAATACCTTCATCTGAAATTCATCACCACATCGGCGTTCGTAATCAGGAGATATACCCCGGCGCGGTCTATTTTCTCGACATGACTTCCGTGCTCCGCTATCTCCCGCTCCTTAAGCGATAGCTCATCTGCAAAGACCCTCACCCCGCAGGCTGAAAACAGCTCCATGCTCTCGTGTACGTCAGGCCTCCCTATCATATGCGGGGCAAGATTCAGGGCGTTCCAGACCCCATCCCCCATCAGCAGGAGACTCACCCTGTTATCAGATACAGTTTGTCCTATGGCCATCCTCAGGGCCTCCGGAAACACGACCGTATTAAACGGTGTTGCCCATATAATAAACACGACATTTTTTAGAGTGCC
The DNA here is from genome assembly GCA_016217665.1 of Nitrospirota bacterium. Lineage (GTDB taxonomy): Bacteria > Nitrospirota > 9FT-COMBO-42-15 > HDB-SIOI813 > HDB-SIOI813 > JACRHF01. The sequence continues at coordinate 15,031 of JACRHF010000086.1, forward strand.
CTTCATACAAAGCTCAGAAATCGATCGCATCCATTCACCAGTTTAGACAGATCATACTGGCTCTGGAATTCAACCCCTTTTAAAAATTGATCCTGATTTAGACCACGGATTTCCGTAGTATAAGTGCAGAGGGCGATCCTGACCCCTTTTGCCAGCAACGGGTCGTAGCCAGCCGATAACCCCCTGGGGGAATGGTTGATAACAACATTCAACACCCCGTCTTCCATCAGGAAGATGCTGACCTCATGACCTGCATCGGCAAATGCCTCTGCAAGCCTTTTCACGGTATGCGCGTCTTGATGCTCCGGGCTCTTATGCAATAAAAATCCTATCTTCATCCTGTATTGCAATTATACACGATTTCATCTATGATTGGGAAGTCGAAAACTGACCCGTAAAATAGGGCCCCGGTGAAGGGGGGGCCAATGTCCCTGAGCGACTTGCCGGAGCAGTTGGGCACCTATCAAGGCGAGCAGGCGGAGGAAAGCCAGCCCGATAGAGGCTGGAAGGCTTCCCCGCCTGCGAGTCCTTAGATAGGTCAACTGCGAAGGCCAGGAGCGAAGGGACATTGGCCCCCCCTTCCACCGCTCCTATAAAAAATAGAAGGCCTACGCCATGAAAGATGTCTTCACAATGATATTGGCCGGCGGCAGGGGAGAAAGACTCTACCCCCTTACCGCACACAGGGCCAAACCTGCTGTCCCCTTCGGCGGAAAATACCGGATCATCGACGTGACCTTGAGTAATGCCGTCAACTCAGGCCTCCGGAGGATCGCCGTCCTGGTGCAATATAAATCCCTCTCCCTCGACAGACATATCAGGCAGGGGTGGAATATATTGAGCTCCTTTTTAGACGAATACATCATCACCATCCCCCCTC
>JACRHF010000090.1 GCA_016217665.1 Nitrospirota bacterium
GTCAAACTTAAGGAAGGTCACCTTAAGCCCGGAGCCCTCAAGGAGGCTCCCTATGGATGCAGCGGCTATCCCCTTTCCAAGGGATGAGACAACTCCGCCGGTAACAAAGATGAACTTAGTGGGGGTCTTTTCTCTGTTCATAGATTAGCACCTTATTTTCAAGATATTTTAAGTCTTCAGGGGTATCAATCCTGTAGGATTCATGCCCCGTCTCTTTAACCTTAATCCTGAAACCAGACTCTATGGCCCGAAGCTGCTCTAATTTCTCCAGGTCTTCAAGCCTTGTGGTTGGCAGGGTGCTGAAGAGGAACAGGAAATCACGCCTGTAGGCATAGATACCGAGATGCTTAAAAAATGTCTTACCGGGTAATCCTTCCTCATTACCTAAGAATCCCCCCATCCCCCCTTTCATAAGGGGGGGATTAAACACCCTGTCGCGTATATGCGGAATTGGTGAACGGGAAAAATAAAGGGCATAATCATTGTTGTCAGTGACCACCTTTACAACATTCCTATCCCATAGTTCTTCAGGAGAGATGATCTCTTTCTTTAAGGTTCCCATCAGGACCGCCGGGTCTTCCATCATGATCGAACTGAGTTCATCGAGCATCTCAGGACCTTTTAGAAGTTCGTCCGCCTGGAGATTAATGATAATCTCTTCTGCCATTTTCTTTGCAGCCTCTGCGCAACGATCCGAACCGGTCCTCGGCCGTGCGGAGGTCATCATGACCTCTCCGCCAAAACCAGCCACCGCATCGTGAATCCTCGGATCATCCGTCGCCACGAGAACCCTGTTCACAAGGCTGGAACGGGCGGCTGCCTCATAGACCCATTGGATGAGGGGTCTCGACTGAACCGGCGTCAAGATTTTTCCCGGAAACCTCGATGACCCATATCGGGCGGGTATGATGACCGCGACCTTGTGCATTATCAATTCGAAGCAACACCTTTCAATGCGTTTAAAAGCTGCCCCCGCCGTACTGTGGCCGTCCCCACAATGCCGACCACGATGCCTGCCGCATAGTTGGCAATGGTCGCCGCCTCGCTAAAGGCAGCCTTGCTTGCAAGCGATAAGGCTAAGGCCCCAACCACCGTGTCGCCGGCACCTGTCACATCATAGACCTCTCTGGCGACGGCCGGGATATCCATGACCCCTTTTCCCCTCTCAAACAGACTCATTCCATGCTCTCCGCGTGTGATCAGGATCGCGGTGGAACCGGATTGATTCATGAGTAGCTCCCCTGCCCTTCGGAGGGATTCGTCATTCTGTATCGTGATGCCTGATGCGATGGAGGCCTCTGCCGTGTTGGGTGTAATCATCGCTGCCCCTGTGTAGTAATCAAAGTGTTTCATCTTCGGGTCGACAACTACCGGGATGTTATTCTCCTTTGCGAGCTCTAATACCCCTTTGACCAACGGTCTGGTGACTACCCCTTTTGCATAATCGGATATGACAAATACCCCTGTCTGACTCAGATGGGTCCTGACATATTCCAGTATCATCTCCTGCGCCCGGACGGATATCTCACCCCTCTGTTCATGGTCAAACCTGACAACATGCTGATTGTGAGCGACCACCCTCGTCTTTTTCGTGGTGGGCCGGGCTTCTTCGACGATTATCCCGCTGGTATCCACTCCTTGTATCCTTAAGGCATGGGTAATCCACCGTCCCATCTCATCATGGCCGACCACCCCGCAGATCCTGACCTTGCCCTCCAGAGAGAGGATGTTGTTGGCCACATTTCCGGCGCCGCCGAGCATGTAGCTTTCCCTCTGCACATCAACGATGGGCACAGGGGCCTCGGGGGATATCCGTTCCACCTTCCCCCAGATGTAGTGATCGGCGACCAGATCCCCGATGACCAAGACAGTCGCATGATGAAAGTCCTGAATATAGGCGGCTAAACGCTCCATTACCGGATCAACATCCCGATCCTCTCCCACCTGACCCACCTCTCCTCTCCATTCCATGACCAGTATATGATGAATGCCTTGCCCTTGATCTTGTTCAGTTTGACAAATCCCCAGTAGCGGCTGTCGAGGCTGAAGTCCCTGTTATCGCCCATCACAAAATAGGAGTCCTGCGGGACCGTCAGCGGACCAAAATTATCCCGCGGCTGAATGCCGGATGGGTAGAGCATGGGGTCACTGTGGACTGCATAGGAGTCATCTATGGGAGTGCCGTTGATAGAGACCTTTTTCCCCTTGATCTCTACCATATCCCCGGGGAGTCCTATGACCCTCTTGATAAAATCCTTCTTTTCATCATCCGGGAACTTAAAGACAATAATATCCCCCCGGTTCGGCCTCTTTAAAGGGATGATGATCCTGTCTGTGAAGGGCAATTTGGTTCCATAGATGAATTTATTGACCAGGATATGGTCCCCTATCTTTAGGGTGGGGATCATAGAGCCTGAAGGGATCTTGAACGCCTGGATGACGAATGCCTTGATAATCAGGGCCATAACAACCGCGATGACTATAGACTCCGCATACTCCCGGATGACATGTTTTTTAGTCTTTCCCTGTTCCATTCCCCTTAGTCTTTCACCTGAAGTATTGCCAAAAAGGCCTCCTGAGGGATCTCGACCCTCCCAAACTGTTTCATTCGCTTTTTTCCCTTCTTCTGCTTTTCCCATAATTTCCTCTTCCGTGTAATGTCACCGCCGTAACACTTTGCGGTGACGTTCTTTTTAATTGCCTTTATGGTCTCCCTCGCTATAATCTTTCCGCCGATTGCTGCCTGAACCGCCACTTCAAACATCTGCCTGGGGATCAGTTCCTTCATCTTCTCTGCAAGCTGCCTGCCACGGGACTCTGCCTTATCCCGGTGAGAGATAAAGGAGAGGGCATCCACTGTCTCGCCATTCAACAGGATGTCAAGACGCACGAGGTTCGATTCCCGGTAACCTAAAAACTCATAGTCCAGGGATGCATAACCTTTAGAGATTGACTTAAGTCTGTCATAAAAGTCAAGCACTATTTCATTCAACGGGAGTTCATAGATCAGCATCATCCGCTCTTTGCTCACATACCTGATCTCCCGCTGCACCCCGCGGCGCTCCTGACACAGACCGATAATGGCTCCGGCATATTCTGCAGGGGAGATCATGGTTGCCAGGATAAAGGGTTCTTCAAACATGTCAATGGTATGAACGGGCGGCAGTAGTGTGGGACTATCAATCGTAAAGGTCTCTCCCCCCTTTGTTATCCTGTAGACCACGGTGGGGGCGGTACTGATCAGGTCCAGTCCAAATTCCCGCTCCAGCCTCTCATGGATGATCTCCATGTGCAGGAGGCCGAGGAAACCGCATCTGAAACCAAACCCTAAGGCCAGAGAACTCTCCGGTTCAAAGGTGAATGAAGAGTCGTTCAGCCTCAATTTTTCGACAGCATCCCGAAGCACCTTATACTCACCGGAATCGGCCGGATAAAGCCCTGCAAAGACCATCGGCTTGACCTCCTGATAACCCGGGAATGGAGAATCCGTCGGTCTTGCGGCATCCGTTATGGTATCGCCGATCTTGGTATCTCCGACCTTCTTAATCCCTGCGACGACAAACCCAACCTCCCCGGCAGAGAGTTCCAGAACCTGCAGAGGCTTTGGGGTAAACACACCCAGGGATAGGACCTCAAAGACATTCCCAGTCGACATGAGCATAATTTGCCGGCCAGTCATGATCTTTCCATCAATGACGCGGATGAGCAGCATAACACCCTGATAGTTATCGTACCATGAATCAAAGATCAGGGCCTTCAGGGGTCTATCCACCCCCCCGGAGGGCGGGGGAATCTTTGAGATGATGGACTCCAATATCTCTACAGTCCCTATCCCCTCCTTGGCGCTTGCAGGGACCGCCTCACCGGCGTCTAATCCCAACACCTCCTCTATCTGTCTCTTCGTATCTTCGACATCTGCCCCCGGAAGGTCGATCTTATTGATCACCGGCAATATCTCCAGGTCATTGTCCAGGGCAAGGTAGGTATTGGCGATCGTCTGGGCCTCCACCCCCTGAGACGCGTCCACAACAAGGATTGCCCCCTCACAGGCGGCAAGACTGCGCGAGACCTCATAGGTAAAGTCTACGTGGCCAGGGGTATCAATGAGGTTCAGGACATACTGGCCGCCGTCCTTGGCCGTATAGTTGAGACGGACGGCATGCGCCTTGATCGTGATGCCCCTCTCCCGTTCGAGATCCATGGCGTCCAGCACCTGCTCCTTAAAATCCCTGGAGGCCAATGCCCCTGTATGCTCAAGGAGACGGTCAGCCAATGTGGATTTGCCGTGATCGATATGGGCAATAATGGAAAAATTTCTAATCTTTTCTTGGGAAGTCATCTCTGGGTAACAGTCTGTGAAATATAAAATTATACGGGAGATGATCCATTAATGTCAAATTTCTAACGTTACCTAATTCTTGACAGCTTCGTAAAAAGTCTCGACAGCGGACGGATTCGTAAAAAGCTCCATATGCAAGGCGCACAAATCCTGAGGAATGAGGCGTACTTGTAGTTACGCCGCAATGACGAAGGATGCAGTGCAACGCCGCAGATGGAGCTTTTTACGAATCCGTCATCTTATGGCAATACAGGCACTGTCCCCTCGCCACATGCCCTGACGGCAGGGGGTGAACTCCGGATTCACTGTGACAGGGGATGCACTCACTGAGCTTAGAGACCTTGATGTGCCGGTCATCTCCGGGAACATCGGGTATCTCCCGGTGCAGGCGTGGGATAACAAAGATCGTGAGTATGGCAAGGAATGTGGCTGTAACAAAGGCGGCCCACTTTATGATAGTGATTTTTTCCAAGGGCAGTCCGGTCCCCTCTTTTCTCAGGCAGGGGTATTGGCAGACTCCGGCGTACTGCCGGCATGTTCCTCTTCCGCAAGCTCATTAAATTCTTTCAGGGTAGGCAGGTCCGATATATCCTTAAGGCCGAAGTACTGCAAAAACTCTTTCGTCGTGGCATATAGGATCGGTCGGCCCGGGACATCCTTTCTCCCGATAATCTTTATAAACCGTTTGTCCAGGAGGCCCTTGATCACCCCTGCGGAGTCTACGCCCCGGATGTCCTCTATCTCTGCCTTTACAAGGGGCTGCTTGTAGGCGATGATTGCCAGGGTCTCTAAGGACGGCTTGGTGAGCCTGGCGGACTGCTTGATCTTTTTCAGCTTCTTAATCCACTGGGAAAGCTCAGGCGGTGTCACGATCTGAAACCCTCCCGCAACCTCCACAATCCTGATGCCTGAGAGACGCATGTCGTACTCCTGCTGAAGTTCCCACAGGAGGCTCTTGATCTTCCCCCGGTCAATCTCCTCCAGGACATTCTTGATACGGTCCGGGGATAAAGGCTCGCCGGATATAAACAGCAACGCCTCTATGACCCCTTTGATCTCCCTATCTTCCATGGATAAGACCTCCCCCATCGTAATCCTTTTTTAACTTGCTAATTCCCTGTAGCTTGCTACAGGATTTCTTTCTGTCATTCCCACGAAAGTGGGAATCCAGTGTTTTGCAGTGGTCTGGATTCCTGCTTTCGCAGGAATGACGTTGGGATTGTTTAGATACCCTGCAGCTTGCTGCAGGGTTCTTCATTTTCATTCCTGAAAACCCTGACCGTCCCGCTCCCCTCTGCCTGCAAGAGTTTAATAAACCGCACCCTGGCAAGCTCCAAAAGGGCAAGGAATGTGATGACAATAGCACGTCTTGTAGTATCCTTGTCTAATAAGGCCCATAGGGTAAGGCCCTCCGGCCCGGCGATGTCTACCCTCTCCATGACGGCGGTCATCCTGCCGCGCAGTGTCAGTTCTTCCGGAATGATTTCAAGAGACATCTTCTCAGGTATCCTCTCGATCATCTCCCGGAGAGAATCAATTAGGTCAAATAATCCCACCTCAATCATCACCTCTTCTTCCCCCTCTGCGGCGAGGTCATGCGGATGGTAGAATACATCGCGCCATATCTCCTCCCTTTGGCCAAGCTCTTCCGCCGCATCCTTGAACCTCTGATATTCCAGGAGTCTCCTGACGAGCTCAGCCCTTGGGTCTTCCCCCTCCTCCTCTTCATGAACCGCCTCTTCCTGCGGGAGGAGCATCTTTGACTTGATGTGGATCAGGGTAGCAGCCATGAGCAGAAATTCCCCGGCGATCTCCAGGTTCAACTCCTTCATCAGCTCGATATAATCTAAGTACTGCTGTGCAATGAGGGATATGGGGATATCATAGATGTTCACCTCATTCTTTTTGATGAGGTGGAGCAGAAGATCGAGAGGCCCTTCAAAGACCTCAAGCTTTATCTGATAGGTCATGGAGTCCTCCCCTTTCTGACATCTGCCTGACTTTCTTGAGCTTCTTTAATCTCAGGATATCTTCCCGCTCACGTTCTTCCAGCGTCCTGCGGATGGATTGGTGCTGTCCCCGGGCTTTAGGAAGAACAATCTCATGGATGGCATTTATCCGGCGCGTTGTTTTGTTGACCTCGCCCCCGATGCGCCTCATATGGGCCTCTACCGAGGCCGTCTCCAGCATCAAATTCAACAGGATCTCAAAGCGTCTTGCGGCGGCATCAATGGTGCTGGATACCGTCATAAAGGCATATCCCCGTGCATCCAGTCTCCTCAGTATGGAGTCATGGAATACCTCTGAAAACTTTACCCCCCATACATTCCTTTCGATCACCTCAACGGATATCCCCCTTTTGGCAGCGAATGCCGCAGACAGGACCCCTTCCCTTCCTTCTATCCCGACAGCACGGAAGAGGTCTACGGCGGCGTCCTGCATCTTATCCCTCATGCTATGCCTGCTGGCAATAACATCCCGGTATAAGCGGAGAAATTCCTTAACAATGGCGCGCCGCTTATCCTCAAGAATCCCCACCCCCTGCTCTGCAGTGGCAATCTGCATTCGCAGATTCAGGAGATTCATCCTGTTAGGGGTTAACCGTTCGTCCATAATATTTTTCCATTATATCAGGTCTGACCCTTGTAAATCTATCCCTTGAAAACCGGCGCAGGAGACCCCACCCATAGTCTAACGTCTCTACGATGCTGCGCGTGGTATCCCCCTGATGGATGTATCCCCTCTCAAAATCGTCTGCGAATTTGAGCAGGATCCTGTCCGGTTCCGTAAGCCCCTCTTCTCCTATAATCGCTGCCACTCGTCTCAGATCCCTGCCCTGGGCATAAAAGGCATACAACTGGTCTGCCGCCTCCCGGTGATCCTCCCTTGTCTTTCCCGCTCCTATTCCGAGGTTCATCAGCCGCGAGAGACTGGGTAGCACATCGATCGGGGGATAGACCCCTTTCCTGTGCAGCTCGCGTGAGAGGACTATCTGACCCTCTGTGATATAGCCTGTCAGGTCTGGTATGGGATGGGTAATATCCTCATCAGGCATGGTCACTATGGGTATTTGGGTGATGGACCCCTTCCTTCGTTTGAGGCGTCCTGCCCTCTCATAGAGGGTGGCAAGATCCGTATACATGTATCCGGGATAGCCGCGCCTGCCAGGGACCTCTTCCCTGGCCGTCGCTACCTCCCGCAGGGCCTCACAATAGTTTGTCATGTCGGTCAGGATGACCAGCACATGGAAACCGTGTTCAAAGGCAAGATACTCGGCGGTAGTCAGGGCAAATCTTGGGGTTAGGAGGCGTTCGATAGCAGGGTCTTCAGCAAGATTGAGAAACAGGACACTCGTATGGAGGGCAGCCCCGCGTTCAAACTCTTCAATGAAAAAAGAGGCCTCGCGGTGGGTAATCCCTATGGCGGCAAATACCACAGCAAACCTCTCCCCTTCCCCCACTACCCTGGCCTGCCGGAGTATCTGGCCTGCGATCTCCTTTGCCGGAAGGCCGGAGGCAGAGAAGATGGGGAGTTTCTGTCCCCGCACCAGGGTGTTCAACCCGTCAATGGCAGATAACCCAGTCTGGATAAAGTCAGCGGGCTCTCCCCGTTCCACAGGGTTGATCGGAGATCCTGTTATTCCTGAACGCGTTTCCGGCAGGACCGGAGGAAGGCCATCCACCGGTCTTCCTATCCCGTTAAATCTCCTTCCAAGCATATCCAGGGACAGAGCCACCTTGGCTGCGCTCCCTGTAAAATAGATATCCGTATCCTGGATGCTGACCCCTGTGGTCTCCTCCAGCATCTGTATCACCGCATGCTCTTCAGATACCTCGATCACCTGACCCAATCTCTCATCTCCTTCAGACAATATAATCCTAACCATCTCGCCGATGGAGATGCGGGTCGCCCGCTCGACGAAGAGGAGAGGGCCGATGACCTTTTGTGTGGTCCTGTATCGCCGGGTCAGTAATTCCATAGTCCTCTATAAACCCTTGATGATCTCCTCTGCTGCTTCCGGGAATCTCTCTCCAGGGATGTTTTTGAGATCTGCCAAAATCACCTTTCGTCCTGTCGTAAATATCTCATCGATACTGTGCCCCTCCCCTAATTCCTTTAACGCCGACTCATAGGCCTTAAAGAATATCTTTAACATCCAGTACTGCTTTTTCAGGGGACAAAATGCATCCTCAGGTGAGTAGGGAGACTGCTGGAGGTAGTTCTCCCGGATTAAAAAACCCATTTCAACAACCACCCGGTCCTGATCCTGAAGGGCATCCGGTCCTACCAGTTGAACCACATCCTGAAGCTCTTCATCTTTTTGCAGCAGGGCCATGAGCCATCCCCTCAGTTGCGGCCAGTCGGTCGCGATATTTTTACAAAACCACTCATCCAGGCGATAGAGACTAAAACTCTTTCCCCAATGGATCGCCGGGAAATGCCTCCTCCTTGCAAGATGGGTATCCAGCGCCCACATCGCGCCGGTCA
>JACRHF010000091.1 GCA_016217665.1 Nitrospirota bacterium
ATCGTCTCTCTTTCATCGTTAACCCCATTTCCGCCTCCTGTAATTAAAATTCCAGGAGACAATTGTGACGATTTCGAATAGATTTTTAAATGAGGCAACGATTCAATCTCAGATAGATTTTGGATGAGGCAATTCGCCCCTCCCCGATGACCGGAACTTTGTGGTATAATTCCCGACGTGGAGATTATCACCACCCATACCAATGCCGACTTTGACGCGGTCGCCGCGATGGTGGCGGCGAAGAGGCTCTATCCTGAGGCACGGCTGATATTCCCGGGGACTCAGGAGAGGAATGTCAGGACCTTCCTTGCCCAGCACAACATCGCGTTTGACAAGATCAAGGACGTCTCTTTAGATCAGGTTACCCGCCTGATTATCGTGGATTGCAAGAATGCAGGCCGGATAGGCAATCTGTCAGAGGTCCTGAAGAACAAGGGGATAAGCCTTCACATCTACGATCATCATCCGGCGGCCCCCGGAGACCTGCGGGGAGAGGTGGAGGTCATCGAGGAGGTGGGCGCCACAACGACCCTCTTCGTCGAACAGTTGAAAGAGAAGAACATCCCGGTCTCTCAGACAGAGGCGGCCCTCTTTGCGATCGCCATCTACGAGGAGACAGGCTCCCTCACCTTTCCGTCTACCACCCCGAGGGATGTCACAGCCGTGGCGCATCTCCTCTCCTGCGGCCTCGACCTCAGGACCGTGTCACGCTATCTGATCCATGAGATGGATGCGGATCAGATCGCTCTATTAGACGACCTGATCCATCATGCCAGGACCTACTATATTGACAGTCTAAAAATCGTGATTGCCAAAGGGGAGACAGAGAGGTATATCTCCGAGCTCTCGACGATCACCCATAAGGTGCGGGATATGGAGAACATAGACGTCCTCATTGTCCTGGTCCGGATGGAGGATAAGATCCAGCTCGTGGCGCGCAGCAGGCTGCCGGAGGTGGATGTCGGGGAGATCGCAAGGGAGTTTGGAGGGGGAGGCCATCCGACTGCGGCCTCAGCCAGCATCAAGGACCTGACGACGATCCAGGTGGAGGAGAGGATCTTAGAATCCCTCAACCAGAGGATCAAACCCTTTAAGACGGCTAAGGATATCATGACTACGCCGGTCAAGACGGCGCCGCAGGATGTGACGGTCAGCGTTGCCGGTGACCTGATGACACGGTACGGGGTGAACGTCCTCCCGGTCATTGATGGAGAACAACTAACCGGCCTCATCACACGGGAGATTATCCAGAAGGCCATCTTCCATAAGTTCGGCCATCTCCCGATTACAGACATCATGTCCACAGAGTTTCACACGGTTGCCGGGGAGACCCCGTTCCGGGAGATTGAATCGCTCATGATCGAGCACAATCAGAGGTTTATACCGGTGGTGGAGGGGGACAGGGTGGTGGGCGCGATCACGAGGACCGATCTCCTCAGGGCCCTGCATGAGGATGTCAGGCGCGAATGGGGGGTCACTGCCGGGAGGGAGGGCAAAAGACCCCACGAGAGGAACCTGAGGAGTCTGCTCAGGGAGAGGCTTCCAGGTCGCATTGAAAAACTCCTCCAGGACATCGGGGTAGCGGCGGACGAGACAGGGGTTGCCGCGTTTGCCGTGGGCGGGTTTGTCAGGGACCTCCTCTTAGGGGTGGAGAATTATGATGTGGATATCGTGATTGAGGGGAATGGCATCGCCTTTGCCGAAAACTTTGCCGCGGCAGCGGGTGCAAGGGTGCGGAGTCACCAGAGGTTTGGAACTGCGGTAATCATCTTCCCGGATGGCTTTAAGATGGATGTGGCTACGGCCAGGACCGAGTATTATGAATATCCCACGGCGCTCCCGACTGTAGAACTCTCCTCGATCAAGAAGGACCTCTACCGAAGGGACTTCACGATCAACACCCTCGCCATCAAGGTAAACAAAAAGGACTTCGGTTATCTGATAGACTTCTTTGGGGGTCAGAGGGATTTAAAAGAAAAGACGGTGCGGGTATTGCACAACCTCAGTTTTATCGAGGACCCGACACGCATCTACCGGGCCATCCGTTTTGAGCAGAGGCTCGGCTTCAAGATCGCACGGCACACGCAAAACCTCATCCGGGGCGCCACCAAGATAGACCTCTTCCACCGTCTCGCCGGGAGAAGACTCTTTACAGAACTTGTCCTTCTGATGTCCGAAGAAGACCCGGCAAAACCGGTCTCGCGGCTGGCTGAGTTTGACCTCCTGAGGTTCATCCACCCGTCGCTCCAGTGGGATGATGAGACTGCCGCCCTCTTCCAGGGCGTCAAGGATGCCTTAGCGTGGTACCGGCTGTTGTTTCTCGGCAAACGATACGAGCCCTGGCAGGTCTACTTCTTTGCGCTCATAGACAGGCTGTCCCTGAAGGCGACCGGGGATATGTGTGAAAGACTGGCGATTCGGGAGAAGCTCCTTGAGAAGGTTATTTCGATGAAGAAAGAGACCCCTCTTCTGCTTCAGGGGCTCTCGCTTCAGGGGCTCTTTAAGATGAGGAGTGTCAAACCCAGCAGGCTCTATGGCCTCCTGAAGGGGCATCCCCAGGAGACCCTGCTCTACCTCATGGCAAAGGCAGATAAAGACGAGGCCAAACGGGGGATATCGCTCTACCTGAGTCATCTGCAGGATACCAGACTCTCGATAACCGGTAGAGACTTGGCACAACTGGGTGTAAAACCAGGACCCCTCTATGGTAAAATCATGGGGCAGATACTCTGGGCAAAACTTGATGGCCTTGTTAAAACGAGGGAAGAAGAGATGGAGTTTGCCAAAGGCATTTTGGGAAAATAGGAGGGGATGAGAATGAAAATCTTAAAAACAGTGATAGGTTATGTTTTAGCGGGATTCGTTATCATGTCCTGGAATTGGATACTTTCGGGGCCGGATAATTCCGGAGCAGAAGAGATTCCTAAAGGTAAAAAGATAGAGGGGATGGTCTTTGTCAAAGGGGGCTGTTTTCAAATGGGGGATATGTTTGGAGATGGATATTCGGGTGAAAGACCGGTGCATAAAGTCTGTGTAAATGATTTTTACATCGGGGAGGGTGAGGTGACTCAGAAAGAATGGGAAGCCGTCATGGGTGCCAACCCATCGGTCTCTAATACCGGGGATGATTATCCTGTAGACTCGGTAGAATGGGATGATGCCCAGAAATTTATAGAAAAATTAAATAAGAAGACGGGCAAAAAATATCGTCTTCCCACAGAGGCGGAGTGGGAGTATGCCGCAAGGAGTGGCGGAAAGAAAGAGAAATTTGCCGGGACAAATAGTGAGTCAGAACTTGGAGAACATGCATGGTATGATGATAATTCCGAAGGGGTAACCCATCCTGTCAAACAGAAAAAACCGAATGCCCTCGGGCTTTATGATATGTCCGGCAATGTCTGGGAATGGGTGTATGATTTTTATGACGGCGATTATTATAGAGCGAGCCCTAAAGATAATCCCACGGGCCCAGCCAGAAGAACTTCTTATCACATCCTTCGGGGCGGGTCCTGGTACAGCGAGGCCAGGAATGTCCGGACTACCGATCGCTACTGGTCGGATGTTGATGTTGAAGGCGCTGACTCCCTGTTCGGGTTCCGCCTGGTATTATCGCCTAAGTAATGTTGGAATTCCGGGGACACCATACTTAATTCCCCAGAATTCCGGGGAATTCCTTTCTCCCCAAAACCATCGCCGACGTCATCGGTGGCGGAAGCTCTTCAAGGGTGATATCCACAAACCCCGCCTCTTTAAGCCATTGATGCACCTCATGATAGCCATAATCCCTCCCCTTTGTAGTCAGCAACATGCAGATGCTGAAGATAGCACCCCAGGCTGGTCTTGTAAGATCCCCATTCATGATGTGGTCTTTGATAATAACACGTCCGCCTGGATTTAAAGAGCCGTATATCTTCTTCAGAAGGGTTTTGTTTGCCTCCTCATCTTCTCCATGGATGATATTTGACAGAAACACAACATCAAATCCCTGGGGCAGGGGATCCTTATTGTAATCGCCGGCCATCAGCCTTATCTGCTCCCCTATACCTTCCTTTGCCAGTACCTTTCTGGTTATCCCGAGTGTGCCCGGGAGATCAAAGAGGGTTGCCTTTATATCCGGGTTCTTTTTGCATATAGCCACAGGATATGTCCCGGGTCCGGAACCTATATCAAGAATCGAGCGGACGCCTTCCGCACTTAATTTATCCGCAATATAGTCCGCATCCCCTCTGGCAGATACGAGGTGGTGCATGGCCATGATGAAACACTCTGTCTCTTCCCTCTTTGTCTGATACATGTCAGGGGGCCTGATGGGCTTACCTGTTCTGACTGCTTTAACAAGCTCACCCCATACACTCCACATGGATGACTCAAACCGGATCATCCCTGTGTAACAGGTTTCTGATGTCGTAACGAGATATTTCTTTGCCAGATCCGTGAGTGAAAAGAGGTTGTCCTTTTTATGGAGCAGGTTCAGGGCAGTCAGGGCATTCAAAAACAGCTCTGTAGCCCTCTCATTGGTTTTAAGTCTTTCAGAGATCTCCTGCACCGATATCCTATTCTCCCCGATGGTGTCGAATATATTTAATTCAACCGCTGCATGGAGGATCCTTGACTCTGCATAGGCGCCATTAAGATTATCAAGATAGGTAAACTCATTCATGCGTCACCTCCTGTTGATGAATTATTGATGCAGAATAGGCTTATGTCAATTATTTTCTACTTATGCTATAATAACTTCAATTAAATGAGGATAACTGCCAACAGTCGGAGCGTAATGATTGGCGATTAATCGTCAGAGGTCCGTCCGTGACACCTATCAAACCGTTCCAGAGGACACCGTAAAAGCCACCACTGATAATCTGATAATCCAGGAACACCCTGCGGATAATCCCAACAAGGAAAAGTTCCCATGAAATTCAGCGCACTTGACCTCCCGGAACCGGTGCGGCAGGGGATTGCCGGCGCCGGGTTCACCGATTGCACCGACATCCAGGAAAAGAGTCTCCCCCTTGCCCTGGCGGGGAAGGACCTGGCCGTCCAGGCCCAAACCGGCACCGGTAAGACCGCCGCCTTTCTCATTACCCTCTTCACCCGCCTTTTGAAGAACAGAAAGGTGAAAAAAGAGAAAAACCCGCGGGCACTGATCCTCGCCCCCACACGGGAACTGGTGGTGCAGATCGAGAAGGATGCTCAGCTCCTTGGGAAACAGTGCGGCTTCACCCTCCAGGCAATCTACGGCGGCGTCGACTATATGAAACAGCGCGACGCCCTCAAGGCGGGGGCAGACGTGGTCATCGGCACCCCCGGACGTCTGATCGACTATCTGAAGCAGAAGGTCTACAGCCTCAGGAACATCGAGGTGCTGGTGATTGACGAGGCAGACCGGATGTTCGATATGGGGTTCATCGCCGACCTCCGCTTCATTCTCCGCCGCCTCCCCCCCTTTGATGCCCGCCAGAACATGATGTTCTCCGCCACCCTGAGCCATCGGGTGATGGAGCTCGCCTATGAGTTTATGAACGTCCCTCAGAAGGTCTCGGTCACCCCTGAGCAGATGACCGCGGAGCGGGTCGAACAGGTCCTCTACCATGTCGCCAGGAAGGAGAAGTTCCCGCTCCTCCTGGGGCTCCTCAGGAAGGAGGGGATGAAGCGGACCATGATCTTCGTCAATACAAAGAAAGAGGCAGAGTTCCTCGTTGATCGGCTCACCGACAACGGCTACCCGTGCCGGGTGATCTCCGGCGACGTGGAACAGAAAAAGCGGCTCCAGATACTGGAGGATTTCAAGGCAGGGAAACTCCCGATGCTGATCGCCACCGACGTCGCATCACGGGGATTGCACATCGAGAGGGTTTCCCACGTCATCAACTACGACCTCCCCCAGGACTGTGAGGACTACGTCCACCGGATCGGCCGGACCGCCCGCGCCGGGGCTGAAGGGAAGGCAATCTCCCTGGCAGACGAGGAAGGCGCCTTCTACCTCGAGGCGATCGAGGAATACATCAGGGAGAAGATCCCGGTAGAATGGGCCGGGGACGAGATGTTCGTCCACAACTACGTGCGGAGCAAGCCGCGACCGAAGGAGGCGACGCCGGCCAGGAAACCCTCCCTGCGCAAATTCCGGGGAGACCATACTTAATTCTTTGCCAAACAATAGTTGAGAGAAAGAAAAACCCAGGACCGAAGAAAGCAGATTCAACGAATTAAGTATGGTGTCCCCTTTTCTACCCCTCCGGATTATCCCTGGATTTCCTCCCATCAACATTTGACAGAAGTATCTCATTTTGCTACGTTAAGCTCTACAGAAGCAAATTCCTGCCTGAAAAAATAGAGGAAAGCATGAGTACTCCGACTCCATCCATTGGTAAGAGGTATACCTACAAAGACTATCTTCAGATAGAGGATGAGAAACGCTATGAGGTTATGGAGGGGGGACTTGTTATGGTACCGGCACCTCTTACGATCCATCAGAGGGTATCGAGGAATATAGAAGTTATTCTCTGTAATTTTGTAAAAGAAAAAAGGTTGGGAGAAATCCTATATGCCCCTATGGATGTCGTCCTGTCAGAGGATGTGGTTGTCCAGCCTGATATCCTCTTTATCAGCAAAAAGAGGCTCAACATCATCGAAGAAGCTGCTATCATGGGGAGTCCTGATTTGATCATTGAGGTTGTATCTCCATTTTCTGCATCCTATGACACCATTGAAAAGAGGGGAGTCTATGAGAAGTACGGGGTGAAGGAATACTGGCTGGTCTTTCCCCAGGAAAAGGTTGTAGAGGTCTTGACTCTTGAAAAGAACATCTACCGGGAGTTCTGCAAGGCCCGGAAGATAGGGGTCATCAGGTCAAAGGTTCTTGATGGCCTGGTAATGGATTTGACAGATATAATCGAATTAGAGGGATCAAAGAGAACAGATTCAAAGGATTAAGTATGGTGGCCGCGGAATTCACGGCCTTAGTGCGTTGTGAGTATCTGTTTGTCTGGTGCATTTTCCCACTTTTATAAATTCATTTATTTTGGCCAACTGCCATCTTTTTGCCATTGTTTGATTCCTTTTCGAACATCATCTGGGATGTCAGTCATTATAGCCATAAGAATTTCACTGCTACATGATGGGCAATTGCCAGAAATAAGTGCATTCATATCTTTTGCTGATTTCTCACTACTAGCCCGATTAAGAAACTGCCCCCCTCTTTCTTGCACTGATTGCGCAATAGGAAGCCCTGCGAGCGCAGAGCTTTTATATCGATGATAACATTTTGCACAATAAGCCCAGAGACCATAATATTCGTATAGGCTAAGAGCTTGATCTTGAGTTTCGATCAGAGAGCGGAATATTGGGTGAGCGTAATACCAATCACTGAATTCAGAAATTGGAACCAAGATACTAGCAGTAATTTTCAATCCCACGGGATTAGCTTTGGTAAAAAAAGAAGCAGGAACGTGAGATATAGATCCACAGCTTGGGCAACAAAAATCACCGCCGAGAATGGGATCATAATGTGGATTCTGAGAACCGATTAAAGTTTGACAAGCAGGACATGAAAATTCGATTCTTTTGCCAGGTACTATATAACCTTGCATAAATGAACTACCCTGCGGCAGAGACCGCAGGGTATCTTTTATTTGAAAAGCTCCAATTGTTGTAACTCTTCCTTTGGCTTGCCCTGTTTTCGAACGTATTCTTCAACAACTCTCCAGTTTCCCCGCTCCCCCACTGTCG
>JACRHF010000089.1 GCA_016217665.1 Nitrospirota bacterium
CCTTCAACCACTAAACGTACTGCCTCCTCCTTGAACTCCCGACTGTGCTTCCTATTCCCCTTACGTTCTTCCATTCCACACCTCCCAGGTTAAGTATTCTACCCAACCCTTCAGTGTGTCCGCAATAGCGGGGGAAGATCACACAATAGGAGAGCTTGGTTCCGACCCCTTTCCTCTTCAGTGCTTTTTCAATCGCCTTCGGCTTTGTTTCTTTCACAAGACGTGCAGAGGGATACTTCTTCAAGAAGTCGATCATTACGCGGGTGTAAAGAATAGCAATAGATTCCAGCTCAGGGAATATAGTCCCCAATATCCGCTTTATTTCCGTCTTTGTGGCCGTAATCAAGTGAGATAGGGATTCCCTTTCCCTGGAAAGATCCCTGAGTTCCTGGACATCGACGGAGATGACGACCTGTGAAAGTGCCTCCTCGTTGGCCATAAGGAATTTGACTATCGTCCTGGCATCTCTCTTGTCTGTCTTGGTCTTCCTCAGTGAGAGCTTTGCAAAATTGGAGATGAGCAAGGGATTGATGACCCTCGTGGTAATGCCTGCTGATAGTAGAAACGAGTAAAGAGTAATGTGGTAACATCCCGTGGATTCCATGGCAGCAACTACTTGAGAAAAATCATAGCAGTTAGCCCTTATCGCTTCCGCAAGCGAGGCAAAACCGGTTGCATCCATAGGTCCGGAAATCAGAAAAACCTCGACGCCCTCATCCGTAAGTCCGGCTGCTGAGAATGTACTCTTGGAGATGTCAATGCCTACAAATAGTCGATCCATTTTTCCACCTCCTCAGGGTTGTTTAAGGCAGGGGCTGCCTTCCAAACCAAACCTCCATCATAACGAGGGTTCTCAGAACCAATCAACTTATCAGGGCTTGAGGAGGCAGGGAACACCCTGAAGTAAGGGTTCTAAAGACCCAGGAAGAAGTTCGTTCTCCTGCCTGCTGCTCTATTCTCTTCTTTATAGCACATTTACGGGTAGGAGGAAGAAAGCAAGCGGTCTTCACCTTATGAAGAGTGAAATCATGGTCAGGGGGTATTATCAGCAGGCCCGCTTGGGAATCCGCATGCACCCAGAATAACCTGTCATGACAAGTAGAATGCTCTTGCCTTTGCCGGTTCTGTATTAGATAATAGGCCACGTTGGAGCCACCCATTAGAACAAAAGGGCGGTGAAAACTTAAGCTAAGATAATATAGGAACGGGTATTATAGATAAAAGACAGGTCTATGAAGATTCAGGTTGAGTGCTATTCCGGACACCGGGGAGAAGAAACCCCGCGGCGCCTCACTTTTGGAGTGCGGGAGATCGAAGTCGCTGAAGTCCTCGACCGGTGGCTTGCCCCTGACCACCGTTACTTCAAGGTTCTCGGAGACGATGGCGCTACGTATATCCTGAGACACGATATGACATCTCTTGACTGGGAGCTTATACTATTTGAAGAAACAAAGCCGTAGGAGAACTCAAAATTATCCTGAAGGACAACCCTATTCTCTCTTGAACCGGTCTTCCAGCTTTTTCATAATTTCCGGCATGGTCGTATATTCCAGTTCATCCAGTCCGAGTCTGTGGGGTTCAAAAGGGCCATGAGCCCTTAGATAGTCCGCGACCTCATTGGATATCTTTCTTGCCCTGTCAAAGGCCGGATCATCAAAGAGGTCCCGGGGGCCGATCAGATGTCCATCGGCAATCTGAAATCCCGCGGCAATAACCCGTGGCGGGCCATCAAACCGCGAAGGATTTGCATCCCGGAAGGAGACCGGCATCAGGGGGCCGCGGTGAGAGCCGCGCATCCACCCCTCTACCACATGGGGAAATGTAAATGGTTCGAGGACCTCCCCTACTGCCGGAAGACCTGACTGGCAGCGAACAATCAATACCGGATCATCTTTGCCCACATACCTTCCCGCGATAAGACTCAATTTCTGTGTCGAGGCCGCGGCAGAGATCTCTCCATCTTTCCGGAACACCCTTCTGACCAGAAATCTCCCCTTTGCCCCGATAAACATCAGGAGGTCATACAGCTCTTCCGGACAGGAGAGGGTTAGCGATTTATGTTCCATCACATCCAGGATTTCAAAGCGAAATCCCCTGTGCATGACCGGGTCAATCACCAACCCCGCTGTGTTGAAGGGATCTGCAAAGATCTTGTACAGCGGCAGGTTCCAGGCCCCTGGCGAAGTCTTATCGGCCATAAAAACAATCACAGGCTCGGACTTTCTCTCCATGAACTCCATCTCCGCCACGCCCGGCCCCATCCCTTTGACATTTCCGGAGAAGGCATCGCTGAGGAGATCCTGACCGGCCCCATAGAGTTTCAACCTCTTGGCCTCTCCCGTCGCCGCGACAAAGGTATCCCAGGCGAGTCTGTGGATCTCTTCACTATCAACCCCTTTCCGGTGTATCATGATCAACTCCAGATCGTCCCCCACACTGGTCACGTGAAAGTCAATCAGGGGACCCTTTTCCTTTGCCCTCGAGAGTTTCTCTCTTGCCACATCCATCAGATTTGGATGGATGCTGGAGTGACCGACATACCCACCCACATCGGCCTTGATGACACTTAGAGTAATTTTCTCTGACATGATTGACCCTCCTTTTGAAAGAAGATAAATGAACTACCCTGCGGCAGAGACCGCAGGGTATCTTTTATTTGAAAAGCTCCAATTGTTGTAACTCTTCCTTTGGCTTGCCCTGTTTTCGAACGTATTCTTCAACAACTCTCCAGTTTCCCCGCTCCCCCACTGTCG
>JACRHF010000088.1 GCA_016217665.1 Nitrospirota bacterium
AAACTTCTTCAGGATATTGGGGTAGCCAGCTATTTTACATGGACTGAAAGGTGTTTGGAATTTGACTTTCATGTTTGCGGTCAGGCCCCTTTGAGGGGCCAGCAAACAACAAGCCTCCGGCTTTGCCGGAGGTAGCTGACATAGATTTAACATCAATAAATTTCTATCATTTTAGGGTTATCTCATGAGGTAGCCGGGTACGCATGAAATAAATACTTTAAGAAAGATCGAGGGATAGATATGGCAATAGGTAAAACCATTCTCATACTGGGAGGGGGAATCGGCGGTATTGTGGCAGCCAGCAGGTTGCGCAAGAAGTTACCCAGGGAACACCGCATCATACTCGTGGAAAGGAACCCCCGGTATATCTTTACCCCATCCTTTCTCTGGTTGATGACCGGACTTCGGACAGCAGAGCAGATCTCCCGGCCCCTTGCAGAACTGGGCAGGAAAGGGGTCGAGATCATTATAGGGGATATCCAGCAGATAGACCCTGAGAAAAAGATCATCAAGGTCAACGGCAGGGAGATTCAGGGAAATTATCTGATTGTTGCCATGGGAGCGGAGCTTGCCCCCCAGAAGGTCCCTGGCCTCTCCGAAGGGGGATATAACTTCTATACCCTGGAAGGGGCCGAGGCCTTGCGTGACGCACGACTTGAAATTCGAAAAGGCCGTATCGTCATCCTGGTAAGCGGCGTTCCTTTTAAATGCCCGGCTGCACCTTATGAGGCCGCTATGCTGATCGAATACGACTGCCGGAAGCGAAAGATCCGTCAGGATATACAGATTGATCTCTATACTCCGGAGCCGGGCCCAATGGGTGTTGCAGGGCCGGAGGTCTCAAGACAAGTTCGACAGATGGTAGAGGCAAGAGATATCCATTTTCACCCTCAGGAGACAGTCATCCAGGTTGACGCAGCAGCCAGGCAGATACATTTCGCCAGCGGCGTTACAACTGACTATGACGTGCTGATCTACGTTCCACCCCATCAGGCACCCAAGGTGGTTCAGGATGCCGGATTAACAAATGCAAGCGGGTGGATACCTGTGGACCGCGGGACCCTTGATACCCGGTTCCAGGGTGTCTATGCTGTAGGAGATGTAACAGGGATCATGCTTTCCATGGGCAAGCCACTGCCTAAGGCAGGTGTGTTCGCTCATGGAGAGGCAGAGGTAGTCGCAAATAATATCATTCATGCTATCACAGGTAAGGGGAAACCGGCTGTCTTCGATGGCCATGGGGAGTGCTTTGTTGAAACCGGGGATGGAAAGGCAGGATTCGGCAGGGGTGATTTTTTCGCAGAGCCAGTGCCGCAGGTCAAAATGCGCGGTCCAAACCGCACCCTTCACCTCGGAAAGGTTGCGTTCGAGAAATTCTGGCTTTTTGAATGGTTTTAGAGGATATCTTCAACAGACAAGATAAAGGGGATTCTTGAAGATGGACAGAGAGATTCTTGAACTGCATGCCAGCATCTGCCAGATCATGGCAAATGCAAAGAGGCTGGAGATCATAAGCATTCTCGGTGACAAGGAACTTACGGTCGGTGAAATCGCTGAAATGATGGACATCAAAATGGCTAACCTCTCCCAGCATCTCTCTATCATGAAGGCCAAGGGGATACTTAAATCCCGCAGAGAGGGTGTAAATATACATTACCGGATATCAAACCCAAAGGTGGTCCAGGCCTGCAGACTGATGCGGGAGGTTATGATAGAACAGCTCAGGGAAAAGGGCATGCTCTCAAAGGTGGTATCGAAAGGCAAATAAGGAGGGTGCACATGAATGAAGAAATAGAAAGAATTTTAAAGACAGCCAAGACCATTGCCGTGGTCGGAATCTCAAACAGGCTTGGGCGTCCCAGCTTGACTGTAGCGAACTATCTCAAGAGCCAGGGGTACGACATCATCCCTGTAAATCCGATTATTACAGAGATCCTTGGGGAGAGGTGCTATCCAGATCTGGAATCCTTTCCCGCAAATATCGATGTGGTGGACATATTCCGTAAGCCACAGGATGTAATGCCGGTTGTCGAATCGGCCATCAGAAAAGGGGTAAAGGCGGTCTGGATGCAGGAAGGCATAGTAAACGAAGAGGCTGCCCAAAAAGCCAGGGAGGCGGGATTAATGGTTGTCATGGACCGGTGTATGCTGAAGGAACATATGAAAAGGAAAGGAGAGAAAGATGCCTGAAATAACCATTATTATTAATGACCCGCCATACGGAAGTGAAAAGGCGTACAATGCCCTAAGGCTTGCTAATTAATCATGGGTAAACCCCCGGCTCTGCCGGGGGACTCCCAGAGTTTGACAGTTCCGGGAGTATGGTATTGAGGAATGTCGGGATAAAACTTCTTCAGGATATTGGGGTAGCCAGCTATTTTACATGGACTGA
>JACRHF010000092.1 GCA_016217665.1 Nitrospirota bacterium
CCGGAAGATTTATTTGCCTACCAGACGGCGCTTTACACGGTGTATCACATGGATGAGGCGCAGATTTTCTACAACAAGGAAGATCAGTGGCAGATTCCGGTTATCGCCGGCGGAAAACAGGCTGATTCAATGATGCGGCATGTGATTTTGAAACTCCCCGGCGAAATACAGGAAGAGTTTATTTTAATGATCCCGTTTACGCCTCGCGGCAAAGACAACCTCGCGGCCTGGATGGTCGCGCGCAATGACGGAGCGTTTTATGGACAGTTGGTGGTGTATCGTTTTCCAAAGCAAAAACTGGTTTATGGACCTGCGCAGATCGTCAACCGCATCAACCAGGACGCAGAGATCTCCCGTCAGATTTCTCTCTGGGATCAGAGAGGGTCTGAAGTCATCAGAGGCAGCCTTTTAGTCATTCCGATTGAAGAAGCGCTTATTTATATCCAGCCGATTTATCTGCGGGCCGAAGGCGGCAAAATCCCGGAGCTGAAAAGGGTGATTGTGGCGTATGAGAACCGCATTGCCATGGAAGAGACCCTGGATTCGGCTTTGGCATCCGTGTTTGGCGGCCGGGTTGTGCAAGACAAAGAAACAGCCAGGACTGTTACCAGAGTGCCGGAGCTGGGTCAAAATGTACTCCAGCAGGCGAAAGATCATTACAACCGCGCCCTTGAAGCACAGCGCCGCGGCGACTGGACTCTCTACGGCGAAGAAATAAGAAAGCTTGGCGATTTATTGAAAAGCGCAAAGTAATTCGCCCTCGTCCCGCAGGTCAAGTTATCAGGGGTATCCTGGCAAAAAAGATGATGTTAGGACAAAAAATATCAAATAGTAATGATCAGATAAAAAGAGAAGCATCGCGCCGGCGTACGTTTGCAATTATTTCGCATCCGGATGCTGGAAAAACAACTCTGACTGAGAAACTTTTGTTGTATGGCGGTGCGATACAACTTGCCGGATCGGTGACGTCAAAAAAGAAACAGCGGGAATCCGCCTCCGATTGGATGGAGATTGAAAAGAAACGCGGGATCTCCATTTCTTCAACGGTTCTTCAGTTTGATTACGAGAGCTACCGATTGAATTTGCTTGATACTCCCGGTCATAAAGATTTTTCCGAAGATACGTATCGCGTATTAATGGCTGTCGATGCCGTAATTATGGTGATTGATGCCGGGAAGGGAATTGAAAGTCAAACCCGTAAACTCTTTGAGATCTGTCGAAAACGCGGCATTCCTATTTTTACATTTATGAATAAACTGGACAGGCCTGCCAGGTCGCCGTTGGATCTTATAGACCAACTGGAAAAGGTGCTTGATCTTCATGCGTTTCCGGTTAACTGGCCCCTGGGAAATGGCGAAGAATTTAAAGGTGTTTACGACCGGTTGAAAAAGGCAGTTTATCTTTTTGAGCGAGTGCCGGGAGGGGCATATAAAGCGCCTGTTTCTGTACACGATCTTTCCGAGCCCTCGGTAAAAGATATTCTGCATGAGCAAACGTATCGTGAGGTCGTCGAAGAGTTAGAGATGTTGGACGGCGCTCATGGCGGTTTTGACCTTAATGCCGTGCTCCAGGGAAAAACAACGCCTGTCTTTTTTGGCAGCGCGGCCAATAATTTCGGCGTGGAACTTCTTCTCAAGGGATTTCTGGAATACTCCTCAGAACCGGCTCCAAGAAAATCAAAGAATGGTTTGATCCCTTTGGACCATCCGGCTTTTTCAGCTTTTGTTTTTAAAGTCCAGACGAACATGAATCCTTTACACCGGGATCGTGTGGTTTTTGCACGGGTCTGCTCCGGGATATTTCATCGTGACATGCCGGTATATCACCCCCGGTCCGGAAAAGAAATACGTTTATCTGACCCATACAATCTTTTTGGCCGCAGCAGAGAAGCTATAACCGAGGCGTATCCCGGTGATATAATAGGTTTTGTTACAAAACTGGATTTTCGTGTCGGGGACACGATCAGTCTTGACCCGGCCATAGTTTTTGAGGAAATTCCAAGATTTGCCCCGGAATGTTTTGCTTTCTTACATAACACAATACCCTCAAGTTATAAGGCGTTCCGTAAGGGTTTGGACCATCTTCTTGCTGAAGATATTGTACAGGTATATTTTCTTGAAAATTCAAGTCATGCAACTCCTCTTTTAGGGGCGGTAGGACCATTACAATTTGAGGTGATGCAGTTCCGCCTTAAAGACGAATATAAGGCGGAATCCAGGCTGGAAATGATGCCGTGGAAGATTTTAAGGTGGCTGGAATCCTCTTTAGGGGATGAAGATTTAAAAAAACGTTTGCCGCAAGGAGCGGCATTCGCAACAGATGACCAGACCCGAAGGGTTATGCTTTTTCTAACTGACTGGTCTTTGAAATATTTCGCAGAAAATAATCCTTTGATAAAATTCCTGGATACACCTCCTTAACCATTCTGTGCTTTTATTTTTTCCTGCTCCCCTCGTACAATGCATACTCAAGGAGCCTGCATTCTATGGGACCGTTAAAAAACGGTACCCTTCTCTTTGCTGTCAACCTCACCTTCTTTGCCAGATCAGGGTTCCCTGTAAAGATATATCCTGTATATCCCCTGCACTTCTGTTTAAAGAAATTACCGATCCCCTTGTACACACTCTCAAGCTCTTGGACCTCCCCCATTCTTTCTCCATATGCGGGGTTGAGGATTACGATACCGCTGCCGTCTGGAATTGAGGTTTCGGAATAGTCACATACAGCAAATTCAATCAACGGTTCCACCCCGGCCATAGTAGCATTCTTCCTTGCTGCCTCGATGGCATCTCTCCTGATATCCGTGGCAATGATCCTGCAATCCAGGGTCTTTTTGGCCGCTTTGATTGCCTGTGTGCGCAGTTCCTTCCAAAGAGAATCATTAAATCCCTTCAGATGCATGAATCCGAAATTATCCCTTAATATCCCTGAAGCCCTGTTCAGGCCAGCCAAGGCGGCTTCTATGGCAAGAGTCCCGCTGCCGCACATGGGATTGATGAAATGGCCGTTCCCGTTCCATCCTGTAGCCTTGATAACCGCAGCCGCAAGGGTCTCCTGCATGGGCGCCTTCATCGGGATCTTTCTGTAGTTGCGTCTGGAGAGGGGTTCTCCCGAGGTGTCAAGATAAATGGAGCAGTCCTCATTCTTCCAGTACAGGTTCACCACAACCCTGTCTTTTTCGGGTCCTGAATCTGGACGCTGCCCGCACTTTTCCTTGATCCGGTCCACAATCGCATCCTTGCACTTTACATTGGCAAAGAGTGAGGTCCTGATGGTCGGATTATCCACACTGGATGTCACACAGACATATCCATCCCCGGCGATATACTCCTCCCATGCTATACCCGATACCGCACGATAGAGGTCATCCGCATCTTCCGCATGGAATTCCCTGAGGAGAAAGAGGACGCGATGTCCTGTGCGGAGCAGGAGATTCAGCCGGAGGGTATCGTCCATAGTTCCCTCGGTCTCGATGCCTGCAACGGTTTCATAGGTTACCGGGAATCCCAGCAGAAGGAGTTCTTCCCTCAAAAAAGGGGTTATTCCCCTGGCACAGGTAATCAGGATTTTGTTTTTCCCCATGGCGTTATTTCCTCTAAGGTACTTTACCACAAAAAAGCGGCTAATGAGGAGAAGGTGAGGATACCGGTTGCAGTATGAACATATAGAATGGACAACTAAAGAAGTAAAGGAGATGGGAGACGGCAAGAATGTGGCATTGAATGGCTTGAATAGGTTGTAACATCAGGGATGCCGTTCATTCATGGGGTTTCTTCCCGGGCGCCATTTTCTGCTTCCTTTGCTCTATCCCTTCCACATCACAGCAGGGAGCCGACCCGTGCTTCAGCTCGGACTGTTCGTTCTCCTCTGTAAAATGGATCCACCCCCGCTTTATCTTCTCCATCAGGCTGTCGTCTAAGACAAACCCTGCCTCTACCAGACACCTTTCGAGGGCCTCTTCCCTGCACTCCAGGAGGTCATACTCAGCGAAGATATCCCCTTTCTCCACGTTGATCGTCACCTGTCTTATCCCTTTGAGCCTTTTCAGCCCTGACTCCCACTCGGCCTTGCCCCCCTGTTTCGGCGCTTCTTTAAACCTGATATGGTGGTGCTTTATGTTATCCATAGTAGTTCCTCCCTATCATTCCTGGGCTGATTATGGTTTTAAAATACCACTTGGGGAGAGTAAATTCAAGGAGTAAAGGGTTGTTCCCTTTCAAAATCAGGACAGTAGTAGTCTTTGCTGGAATAGTCCTGGACCCAGCCGTTCTCAAGCCCAGACCGGTCAAGCCATTCCATGACCTTTTCATATTCCCGCGGGTTGATCGGCCTTGATACGAGCGGATATCTCCCTGCCTTATGGGTCGGAAAGTATTGAGACATCGTACTGATAAACGTCTTCTCTCCAACCTCATCGCGGATAAATCTCAGACTTTCTTCGCTTCCGGCAAGATCATTGGGCAATACCAGATGTCTGATGATTAACCCTTTTATCGCAATGCCGTCAGCATCAACGACAAGGTCTCCCACCTGTCTCTTCATCTCGACAATCGCGGGCCTCGCATGCCGCACGTAATCCTTTACCTTTGAATATTTAAGCGCAGCCCTGTCGTCGCTGTACTTCAGGTCCGGGAGGTAGATATCGATGATGCCCTCTAAAAGACTAAGTGTCTGAATGGAATCGTAGCCATTGCTATTATAGACCAGGGGGACACAGAGGCCCTTTGAAGCGGCGATCTCAACCCCCCTGACTATCTGCGCCGCAAAGTGGGAAGGGGATACGAAGTTGATATTGTGGCATCCCAGCGATTGCAGTTCCAGCATGATGGCCGCCAGACGCTCCATGCTGACCTCATTTCTCCTTAATGAACCCGCCGGTTGAGAGATCTGATGGTTCTGACAGAAGACGCAACGGAGATTGCAGTGGCCAAAGAATATGGTCCCTGAACCTCTTGTCCCTGAGAGTACAGGTTCTTCACCATGGTGGGCACAGTAGCTCTCCACGATAGGAAGATGGCCGGAACGGCAGAAACCTCTCTCCCCCTTGACCCTGTCCACCCGGCAGGACCGAGGACAGAGGGCGCAGTCCCGGAGGACCTCTTCAAGGGCAAGGGCCCGATCATGGAGCTCACCCGATTCCAAGAGGCTGAGGTATCCTGGTTTAAGTTCCAAATCTCTTTTCAATCTGCACCCCTATCTTGTTGAGGAACTCGTTGGGCAATTCGCCGCCGGCAAATATATAGACATAATCATTCGGAACCTCAACGATCTCCTTAGGGGTCGAAATCTTTATGTCCTTTTCCCCAATCTCCCTGATATTGGATTGATGCATTATTGTAACACACTTTTTGGCAACCATGCCATCCAGGCGTTCCTTGTTCATGGGCTTGATGCGGCTAAAGGCCTCACCCCTGTAAGAAAGGATGACCTTGTTCCCAGGCTGGCTCCCCAGGGCGATGGCCGCCTCTACTGCGCTGTCACCGCCGCCGACCACAACGATATTCTGATGCTGGTGCTGCTCAGGTTCCAATAGACGATAAGACACCTTGGGCAGATTCTCTCCGGGGACCCCGAGCTTTCTTGGGGTGCCGCGCCGGCCTATGGCCAATACAATGTTCCGGGCAAGGTACTCCCCCTTCGCTGTAAAGATCTTAAACCCCTCGTCTTCGAATTTGACATCCAGCATCTTTTCCTTCGTCCTGATGGTCAGGACTGTCTTCCCTATGACTTCCTCCCAGAGGGAGAGGAGCGCCTCTTTGGTAGTCTCCTTCAGTTTTACCCTTCCATACATCGGGAGGTCCATGGGAGAAGTCATCACGATTTTATGCCTCGGATACTGAAGTACCGTTCCTCCGATATCGTCCTGCTCGATGGTTACAGACTTTAGATTATGCCTTACAGCGGCAAGGGATGCAGAGATCCCTGCAGGCCCCGCGCCAATGATGGCGAGGTCATAGAGATCGCCCCTTTTTTTCTCATCGCTTCGGAGAAGACAGGAGAGATATTCAACGACCTCACGCCCCTGAGTCACCGCGTTCTTAATCAGCCCCATGCCCCCCAGCTCTCCTACAATAAAGACCCCTTTGATATTCGTCTCAAAATTGGGCGTCACATGCGGAATATCCACCCCCCGGGTCTCGGTCCCAAAGACCAGTTTTATTGCACCAATGGGGCAGGCTATGGCACAGGCCCCGTGTCCTATGCAGCGTGATGCATTAATCAGACTGGCCCGGCCGTTGACAAGGCCGATGATATCCTTTTCAGGACATGCCTTGACACAGGCGCCGCTGCCAATACACTTTGCCGGGTCGACATAGGGGTGGATATGCACTGGTTCATGAGTCCCATATTCCTTTGCCTTTTTTATCTTTTTTAAATTCTTCCGGCTTCTCTTGCCCTGTTGAATGGTATAGATACCGACTACCGAGGATATAAAGAAAAATGAGATGATAGACGTAAGCATCTTTTAGTCCCCCCGAGGTAATGCCTCACAGATAAATCCTTAGTCCACTCAAGTTAAAAACTCCATGAAATACGGGACAGGATGGTATTTGTATAATAATCCTTGGCCTGTCTCCCTTCGTAGGATAGGGATAGAGTCCACCTTCTGCTTAGAGTCCAATATCCGGATACATCATATGTAGTAATATTATCGGTGTAATCGGCAATGTCATAGGCACCCGTTATGTAAGAACTGTGTAACGTGACTTGAAATACATCGTCAAAGAACCGGCTGAACTGTACGTTGTAAGTGTTAGAATTAGAACTGTAACTATCAGCCAAAGTAGCGCTCATATCCATAGAGATATGCTGGTTCAGTAGATTGTCGTTCCTGAAACCGATCTGATACGTACTGGAACTCCTTAATTTCTTTTCGAGGGCATTGTAATGCAAGCTCTGGAGATCATATCTCCCGTATAGGGTATACCGCTCACGGAACCTGTAGTCACCTTGGACATAATAGGATTGCTGCCGGCTCGTTTCGATCTCAAAGTCCATCGATCTGTAAAGTTGGTACGCCCGAAACTGATTATAACCAAAGGTGAGGCCCTTTCTGTAGTCAGGCCGGTAGGAAAGTTCCACCATGACATTTGTCAGGTCACTTTTTTCTTCGAACTGGTTTATATCCACAGTCAATGATCCATAGAGTCTTATTTGTTTCAAAGGGAAAAAGGAGGATTGTCCATATATATATTCACGATCCGTTCTCCCTTTATATCCGCTATAGATATAGGCGAGATTGGCAAACAACTCCTCCTTACGATAGAAAATGTATCCACCCACCGTGGTGAAGTCTGAGTTTAATTTTCCAGTATAAGGGTCCGGCTTTGTCCCCCCAAAGATTCCTATGCCGAGTTTTTCCCCTTGCAGAATAAGATTGACTCCATCCACCCTTTCAACATATAACTCCTTGGGCCATAGTCTGCCTGCTGCGAAATAGTACCCCTCGACTCCGGTATATTCAAGATTCAGGGTATCAATACGTTCATTGTTGCTATGCCTGTTATAATCTTTCGACCCGAGGTTATTCCGCTCTCTCCCTTCAAAATGAAAGGAAAGACTTCCAGCCTTATTAAATTTATTGGCATCCAACCGGATACGGGTGGATAGAAGATTAAAATCATAAGCAGAACTGGAATCATCAGTATAATAATCTTCTAAGGAAACAAGGCCGTGATATTCCGCACCAAACACTTTGTGTGCGGTATTTAGAAGGGTCAATAAAAAGAGGACGCTGTATAAAACTGCAGATGTTTTTCTCATCACTTTAATGTGTGCCATAAGGATGACATCTGAGGCATTCAGAGTTTAGTGTCGTCTTATGTACCTTTTTCCCTCTGGCTGTATGGCATTCGATACATCCTCCTTTGTTCGTAAAGGCCCCTCCTGGATGACAGGCGGTGCAATTAGTCGGATTGGTCCCGGCATGATTGAGAGGGAAAGTTGTCGTAGGATGCGTGAAGGTCCAGGAGCTGGTGGACTTATGGCAGGTCTCACAGGTCGTCCAGTTATACGTTGTATGGCTCGCAGGCTTCGCAGGCGTACTGTAGCTCAAATGGCAACTCGAACACCCGGAGGTCGCCGTGCTATGCGTAAAGGCCCAGGCCGTCGTAGACTTGTGGCAGGTCTCGCAGGTCGTCCAGTTATTCGTCGTATGACTCGCAGGTTTTGCAGGATTGCTGTTTGTCAGATGACAGCCCGAACAGTTGGTGGTCACAGAGGGATGGATATGAGAGGTCCACGTTGTGATTGATTTATGGCAGTTCTCGCAGGTTGTGGAATATCTTGTCGTGTTGTTAATATGTGTCGCAGGCCTCGTGCTGAGATGACAGCTCGAGCAGCCGGTGGTGGCCGTCGTATGGATAAACGTCCATGCCGTCGTGGACTTATGGCAGGTCTCGCAGGTCGTCCAGTTGTTCGTCGTATGACTCGCAGGCTTTGCCGGCGTACTGTAGCTCTGGTGGCAGCTCGAACACCCCGTCGTCGCCGTGGTATGTTTACGCGAGGCCCATAAGGCTGTCGATATATGACAATTTTCACAGGTACTCGAATATGTCGTAGGATTGCTGGAATGACTTGCAGGCCTGTCACTGAGATGACAGCTCGAACACCCGGTGGTGGCTGTGGTATGGATGAACGTCCATGCCGTCGTGGATTTATGGCAGGTCTCGCAGGTCGTCCAGTTATTCGTCGTATGACTCGCAGGCTTTGCCGGCGTACTGTAGCTCTGGTGGCAGCTCGAACACCCGGTGGTGGCTGTGGTATGTTTACGCGATGACCAGGCCGTTGTTGATATATGACAACTCTCACAGGTACTCGAATATGTCGTAGGATTGCTGGAATGACTTGCAGGCCTGTCACTGAGATGACAACTGGAGCAGTTGCTGCTTACCGATGGGTGAGTGTGCGATGTCCATGCAGTGATTGAGGTATGGCAGACCTCACAGGTTGTTGTGTTTTTTGCCGTACTAGTTGTGTGGCTAGCGGGTCTGCCATTGATATGGCACCTTGAACAACCCTTACTCAATTGGACATGTTTAAAAGACCATGAAGTAAAGTTTGGCGAATGACATTCCGTACAGTTCTTGCTATATCCTTTGGAGAGATGATCAGACGCGGAGTTATATTGGCTGAGATGACAACTAAAGCATGCCGATGTCGTATTCCTGTAAACGCGGTTTCTGTGGCAGTCCTGACATTCTGCCGTCCTGTGCCCTCCGATCAAGGGGTAGCCTGTCTTACTGTGATCAAACTGAGTGGGGTTCCATGTCTTTTCACTGTGACATTGAGCGCAGTTTTGGCTGCCAAATTGGTTGAAGTGTGGATCTGCATGACACTGGCTGCAATACCGGCTGGCCCCTTTATACTCTCCTTTAGTCTTGTGACAACTCGTACAGACGATATCATTATGAACTCCTCTTAATTCAATGCCTCCCTCCTTCTTATGGTTAAATTTCCTTGGGAACCAGTCATTCTGTGTATGACATGAGCCGCACTCTTCTTTGAATTCCCCTTTGTGAATATCCTTATGGCAATCAATGCACTTTTCCGCCTTTGTCTTGTATCTCTTGTTCTCATGACACTTTTCACACTCTGTGCTTTTATGCTGTCCAATGAGCGGAAAATTCGTCTGTCTGTTATGGTCGAGGGTAGACTTTTTCCAATCCGCTGTGCTGTGGCATTTCGCACAGTTATTCCCCAATTCTTTTTTATGGGTATCGTCCTTCTCGTGACAATCATAGCAGCGGTCAGGCAGGGGCTTGTATTTTCCATCCGCATGACATTTCTCACAGGAGGTCTTTAAGTGCTTTCCGTCCAGCCTGTATCCCTCATACTCCCGGGCATTATGCTCAAAGAGGGACGGCTTCCAACCTTTCATGGTGTGGCAGGCCTCGCACTTCTTATCTTTAAACTGTCCCTTATGCGTATCCTTATGACAGTCCGAGTTATCACAGCTCTTGTAATTTAAAGGCTTGTAGCGCCCCTGAACGTGACACTTCTCACAGACCGTTTCTACATGCTTTCCCTCTAATTTATATCCCATGTACTTGGGTTCATTATGCTCAAAGAGGGACGGCTTCCACCCTTTCAGGGTATGACAGGCCTCGCACTTCTTATCTTTAAACTGTCCCCTGTGGGTATCCTTATGACAGTCCGAGTTATCGCAGCTCTTGGTATTCAGAGGCTTGTAACGCCCCTTTACGTGACACTTCTCACAGGCCGTCTTTATATGTTTTCCTTCAAGTTTATATCCGGTATATTCCGGTGCCGCATGATTAAAGAGGGATGGTTTCCAACCCTTGATGTTATGGCAGGCCTCACAGACCTGATCTGTAAACTGCCTTTTGTGCGGGTCATTGTGGCAGGCTGAATTGTTGCAGGTTTTAAAAGGGATCCCGGTGAGTTGGTTACTCTTGTGACACTTGTCACATTTTACCTGGAGATGCTTATCGATGAGGGGATATTTTGTTTTGGCGTGGTCTGTGGGGACCTTTTTCCAACTCTCGGTTGTGTGACACTCTTTGCATGCTGGTTTATCTTTATGAGGATCTTTATGACAGGTACGACACTCTTCAAACTTATCAACCCGATATCTATTTTTTACATGACACTTATCACACTGAGTCTCAATATGTTTGCCAGTAAGGGCATACTTTGAATCCCTGTCATGATTGAATTTTTCAATTTCCTTCCATCCCTTGATGTTGTGACAGCGCTCACAGTCCCTGTCCAGTTCCCCTTTATGTTTATCTTTATGACAGGAGATACACTCTTGGGACAGGCCTGTATAATTCCCCCCTTTTTTATGACACTTCTCGCATTTGGCAGTGGAGTGTTTATCCAGGAGGGGATAATCTGTATCTTTGTGATTGAACTTATCCTTTTCCAGTGAGACTATTTTAAAACTTCCACCCTTGTGGTCCGTGTGGCATTTAATGCAAGCATCTGTATACTTTGCATGGACCCCCGCCTTTTTCCTGATCCTCTCTGCCAGCTTATCGTGGCAATCAAGACATTTAGTGTCAGGGATCCCGCCTCCCAGGGCGTGGCATTTCGTGCAGCTTGTAATTCCCTCGTATTTTTTATGAGGAGATGTGAGGTCTCCTGGACTTATCAACGATCCAATGCCTTCCTGCGCCAGGGCCGGTGAGCAAGACAGAAGAATCATCATGATAAGGAATAATTTTTTAAGCAGCATAGTTGTTTACGCCGTATGTGTGGACCGGAACAAATAATAGATAACGACATGTAACATCATGATCAAAAACATCACAATCGCTAAAGGGATATGAACAATATGCCAGTAATGCAGAAGTCTATGGGATGTGGAAAGATAATTCCTTTTTCTGATCAGGGCAGCCTTTTTCTTGAGGAGGAAATCGATCTCCTTTCTTATCTTCCGCGGGATGTGGTAGTTGGTTTTTAATATCCTGTTTAACTGAAATATTCGGTAAGAAATCGTAACATCGCTCTGAAGCGTTACCAGAAGGGTTTTTAGTAAGCCAATATTTTCAGAATCAATGTCTGCCGCATTGATGACCTTGCTGAAATCAGAGATTTTAATTCCTCCTGAATATTTAGTTAACTGGGCTTCAATGGTTTCTATCGTACATTCGATATCGTGGACTTCCAGTTCGGTCCCTGCCAGACTCCTCGGTATCTGCACATAGATATATCTTCCTAATATTCCAAAGATCATTGTGATGATCATGGACCAAAAGCTGGTCGCGATGATCCCGCCGAACTTGAATGTGGTATGAAGGGTGACAAACAGGGGGCCCAGAATGCCCAAGAACATGTGGGCCGTCAGCCAATGACGCAATGAACCAAAGGATGTGAACCATGCAATCCTCTTACGAACACTGTAGAGCATCATGATCACCATCATTCCAGAACCGAGCCATCCAAGAAGATGCCAGATTCCCTTTCCTGGTTCATAGATCACGGGATATTCTTTCAGGTAATCATACTGGTGCATCAGGTGCAACATACTATAGTCTGGCTCGTATCTCTCCATGTAGCTTTCATAGCCTCCGGCACATAAGGTCAGCAGGAGGGTGATAATAAGAAACAGATAAAGAGTAAAGTCTTCTTTATTCATAATTTATCGGTTATACGACTTTGGGATTTTATTCCCAAATATATTATTTGTCAAGTTTTTAAAAAGGAGAGGTTTTTTAAAAAAGGCCATTTTTCTGATTATTGACGTTTTATCGTGAGTTATATTAGGATGTATTTACTTTTCGGGTTTTTCCGTAGATATATAATAAGGATTAAGGCCGCAGAAATCCAGATAGAATCTTTACAATGGACGTGGAATCCCCTGACAATCCAAACGATTCTGAAGAGACAGAGGGCTCGCAGAGAGTCCCCTCCTCTGATCCTTTAAAGACCTACCTGAAAGAGATGCGGTCTGTGGCCCTTCTCACAAGAGAGGAGGAGACTGGCCTTGTTAAAGAGATCGAACAATACAGGATGACCATTGCGGGGGAGCTGTTAAAAACCAGGATTACCCTTGAGGAGCTTAACCACCTCATAAACAGAGGGGATAAAAAGAGGAGGGGGGAACAGACACCCGACTATCTGATTGACGAAGGTCTGGCGAATGAAGACAGGCAGGAATTGACGGATATCCTTGAGGCGATAAAAGAGGCCGTTTCGATCTGGGGTAAGGAAAAGGACCGGGAGAGGCTGATACAACTTCTCGTCTTTATCGAGAAACAGGCCCACATCTTTGAAAGGGTGATTGAAAGATTGATAGCGCTGAACCAGAAAGAACTGGAAGAGGTGATCAGGAACACCAGTGTCCTGGAAGATAAGATAAAAAGGGCAAAAGACCATCTCATCAGGGCAAATCTCCGCCTTGTCGTCAGTATAGCACGAAGGTACGCAAACAGAGGACTCCAGCTCCCTGATCTGATTCAGGAGGGGAATATCGGGTTAATGATTGCCATGGATAAATTTGAATATCAGAGGGGGTTCAGGTTCTCAACGTATGCGACCTGGTGGATACGCCAGTCCATATTAAAGGCGGTTGCCAACCAGGGAAAGACCATCCGTGTCCCGCTTCACATGCTTGGCGTTATCAATAAGTTTGTCCGTACCTCCCATTATCTTTTACAGGAGAAGGGAAGAGAGCCTACTGCTGAAGAACTCTCCGAGAAAATGGGGCTCTCCGTTGAAAAGATAAGGGAGATATTAAAGACCATGCAGGAACCGCTATCCCTTGAGAGGCCTGTGGGCAGCGAGGGGGATGCCCTGCTGGAGGATTTTATAGAGGATTCTCAGCCAACAGCCCCCCATGATGAGATCGTTAAAAATGAACTGGCCGGACAGATCAACGAAACCCTGTCCACCCTCTCCCCCCGTGAGGAGAAGGTCTTGAGGATGAGATTTGGCATCGGGGAATCTAAGAGTTATACACTGGATGAGGTGGGGGAATACTTTCATCTGAGCCGGAAGAGGGTGCGTCAGATTGAGGCAAAGGCCCTCAGAAAACTCCGCCACCCCCGGCATGCTAAGAATCTACGGACGTTCTCAGATAAGTAAAGATGATGCTGAAAACTACGGGGCACCCATTGCTACGAAGTAAATGCAATGGGTCGTGCGGCGTCAGAGCATTGGATTTGAGCCTCAACGTACACGACCCGTTGCATTTCGCTTCGCGAGCAACGGGTACCCCGACGCCTCGACTCAAATCCAATGCTCTTCCTTCGGGTACCCACAAAGTGGGTGTGGGTAGTTTTGAGCATCATCTCAGCACATTAAGGTTATTTGAACAGCTTTATTTGAGGTGCCAGCCGCGCCAAAGGGTATATATGGCCGGGATGACCACGAGGGTCAATATCGTTGATGATACCATCCCGCCTACCATCGGAGCTGCGATCCTCTTCATCACCTCTGAACCTGTGCCGCTTCCCCACATGATCGGGAGGAGGCCTGCCATGATTGCGACTACTGTCATCATCTTGGGCCTGACCCTCTCCACTGCCCCCTCCATGACTGCAGCGTGCAGATCCTTTATGGTCTGCATCTCGTGGCGGTTGAACCTCTCCTGATAGGCATGATCTAAGTAAATCAACATGACCACTCCGGTCTCTGCCGCGACACCTGCAAGGGCAATAAAACCCACCCCAACGGCAATACTCATGTTATACCCCAGCAGATACATCAGCCACACCCCTCCAACCATTGCAAAGGGTAAAGAGAGCATGACTATCAGTGTCTCCGCAACGTTGCCAAAATTAAAATAAAGGAGCAGGAATATGATGGCGAGTGTCAATGGGACGATGACCTTAAGCTTTCCATAGGCCCTTTCCATATACTCATACTGGCCGCTCCATGTGACATAATAGCCGGGTGGGAATTTTACCTTTTCTAATACCGCCTTTTGGGCATCTGCCACATAACTTCCAATATCCCTCCCCCGCACATCCACATAGACCCATGTGTTTAATGAAGCATTTTCAGTCTTTATGCCCGCCACCCCCTTGCTCAATCTTATATCAGCTATCTGGGATAGCGGTATGTACTCCCCATGCATAGTGGGTATCAGGACACGGCCTATCTTATCGACACTATCCCTAAGCTCCCTCTTGTATCTCACATTCACAGGATATCTCTCAAGACCCTCAACTGTGGTCGTTATATTTTCTCCGCCGATGGCAGACATGATAACCTGCTGTATATCCTCTATCTTCAGGCCATATCTTGCTGCCTCATCCCTCTTTATATCTATATCCACATAATAGCCACCGATAATCCTCTCTGCAAAGGCGCTGGCCGTTCCGGGCACATTCTTTAGGGCCCCTTCAATATCCACTGCTAACTGTTCTATGGTCTTTAAATCTTTTCCAAAGACCTTCACTCCCACAGGCGTCCTGATACCGGTTGCCAGCATATCCACCCTGTTCTTTATAGGCATGGACCACTGGATAGGCACGCCCGGCATCTCCAGTGCCACACTCATCTCCTGAACAAGCTTATCCACAGTCATACCAGGCCTCCACTGACTCTCTGGTTTCAGATTTATCGTCGTCTCAAACATCTCAAGCGGCGCCGGATCTGTGGCTGTCTGCGCCCTCCCTACTTTCCCAAAGACCTGTTCTACCTCCGGGAAAGATTTGATAATCCTGTCGGTGGTCTGGAGAAGCTCTCCTATCTTTGTAACTGAAACGCCAGGAAAGGTCGCTGTCATGAACATAAGGGAGCCTTCATACAGTGTTGGCATAAACTCACTCCCGAGTCTTTTAAACGGATAGAGGGTTGCCACAAGCACTAAAATTGCCAGCAGAAGGGTGAGAATCTTTATACGAAGGACAATATTTATGACGGGTCTATAGACCCATATCATTAACCGTGTGATAGGATTTTTTCTCTCCGGAAGGATCCGTCCTCTTATGAAAATCCCCATCAATACAGGTACAAGAGTTATTGACAGCAAGGCCGATGCCGCCATGGCAAATGTCTTGGTGAATGCCAGAGGTTTAAAGAGCCTCCCCTCCTGGGCCTCCAGAGTAAAAACAGGCATGAATGAGACGGTGATGATGAGGAGGGAGAAAAACAGCGGCGGCCCGACCTCTTTTGCTGCGTCAAGCACTATCTCCCAGTGGTCCTTCCTGCCCCCTTCCCTTTCGATATGCTTATGGGCATTTTCTATCATCACGATGGCGCCGTCTATCATAGCGCCGATGGCAATAGCAATGCCGCCAAGACTCATGATATTGGCATTGATCTTGAGATAATACATGATAGCGAAGGATAGGAGGATGGCCACAGGAAGCATAAGGATGGCAACGAGGGCGCTCCTGAAATGAAGGAGAAAGACGATGCAGACAAGGGAGACGATGAGAGACTCTTCAATGAGCTTTTCCTTCAGCGTATCTATCGCCCTGTGAATGAGGTCACCCCTGTCATATGTCGTGATAATTTGTACGCCTGGTGGAAGACCGGGTTTTAGTTCTTCTATCTTCTTCTTGACATTATCTATAACCTTCAGGGCATTTTCACCAAACCGCATAATAACAATTCCACCCACGACCTCACCCTCGCCATCTCTGTCCACAATCCCACGTCGCTCATCCGGCCCAAGCTCAACTCTTGCTATATTCTGTACCCTGATAGGTGTTCCACTCCGGTCTACCTTGAGCACGATATTTTCTATGTCAGGTATCTTCTTGATATATCCAAGCCCCCTGACCATGTACTCACGCTCTGTCAGCTCAACGACTCTACCCCCAACATCAATATTGCTCATCTTGATAGAGTCTATGACATCTTTAAGTGAGATGTTATAGGTGATGAGCTTACTGGGGTCTATATTCACCTGATACTGCTTAACGAAGCCGCCGATGGATGCCACTTCAGAGACCCCTGGCACCTTTGTCAGTTGATACCGGACATACCAGTCCTGGATACTCCGGAGCTCTGCAAGGTCATATCCCTTCCCCTCTATGCTATATTCAAAGACCCATCCGACCCCGGTAGCATCCGGCCCCAGGGAGGGCGAGACCCCTCCGGGGAGTTTTCCCGCAGCAAAGTTAAGATATTCTAAGACCCTTGATCTTGCCCAGTAGATATCCGTCCCATCTTCAAAAATAATATAGACGAAGGATACACCAAAGAAAGAAAAGCCCCTCACCACCTTGGCCTTAGGAACCGCCAACATTGCTGTGGTAAGGGGATATGTGACCTGGTCTTCAACCACCTGCGGTGCCTGACCAGGGTACTCCGTGTAGATGATCACCTGGACATCAGAGAGATCAGGGATAGCGTCGAGAGGGGTTTTATAGATTGCCCATATCCCCCAAGCCACTGCAAAAGCGGTAAAGAGGAGGATCAAAAACTTGTTATTTATAGAAAATTCTATGATCTTTTTTAACATAATTTTTAATGACTATGCTCTATCGTCTTCTCTTTCTTTTGAGGCCCTGAATCCCCCTTTGCATTCTCCCCTTGCTGGTGTCCAACCATCCCGGACAGGGCGGCCTTTAGACTGCTCTCTGAATCCACTAAAAAGTTGGCAGAGGTCACAACTGCCTCACCCTCTTTTACTCCTCCAAGGATCTCATAATAACCCTCTGCCTTTGCCCCTACCTCTACATCACGGGGTTCAAATCTACCATCCCCTTTGTCAATAATGACGACCTGCCTGACACCTGTATCTATCAGCGCCGAATCCGGTACTGCCACAGCATCTCTTGCCACATCGACCTCTAATTCTACCTTTACATACATCTCCAGTTTTAACTTGTGTTCAGGATTTGGTAGTTCAAACCTGATCTTGGCGGTTCTTACTTCTGCACCCCCCTCAGGTGTATATCTGATGGTGCCAAGGTGTGTATAGATATGCTGGATCTCACCGATGTACACCTCACTCGGAGAGTACGAGGGCATAATCTTTGCCTTCTGGCCCACCTTAACAAAGGGGAGCTCGTATTCATACAGCTCTCCATAGATCCAGACGACCGAGTGGTCGATAATTTTAAAGAGCGGTTCTCCTGCCTCAATCCTCGTCCCCTCAACCACCATCTTCTCTGTAACACTCCCCTGAGCAGGGATACGGATTGTCATGGTCCTTGTAATCTTACCGTCTTTTTCAAGCTTCTTTATCTGATCTTCAGATATATCCCAGTATTTAAGCCTCAGCCTCGTCGCTGCCAACAGGGATTCCGCATTCTCTCTTATTTCCGGGTAAGGACTCTCTTTCACCTTTTCCACCGCTCTGAAAGCCAGCAGGTACTCCTCCTGGGCAGAAACAAGCTCAGGGCTATATAACTCTAAGAGTGGTTCATCATGGCTCACCATTTGATCCGTCCTGTTTACATAGAGCTTTTCTACCCACCCCTCGACCTTGGCACTTATGTTAAAAACCTTCCTTTCATCCGGGGCGATCCTTCCGACAGTCCTTATAATCCTCTTCAAAGAGCGCCTGGTTACTACAGCCGACTTTACCCCGATCTTCTGGATCTTCTCAGGGCTTATCCTAACAGTCCCGGGGACCTCCTCCAAGCGCCCCTCTTCCTCATAGACCGGTATATAATCCATCCCCATCTCATCTTTTTGGGGTATGGGAGAGGTCGCCGTGGGGTTCATGGGATGGCGGTAGAATAAGACCTTTCTTTCGCCCTTTTCCTTCTCTGCAGGCCCTGCCTCTTCTTCATAGACCGGGATGTAGTCCATCCCCATCTCGTCTTTCCTGGGTGTCGGTGATGTGACCTTGGGATTCATCGGATGCCGGTAGAACAGGACCTTTCTTTCCGTCTGCTGGGGGCCCTCCCCACTCTTCACTCCAAAAAGATTGATGATATATTCCTTATTAAGAACCCCAAGCCCGATCACGATGCCGGCAAGGATGAGAACCAACAACATTGCTAACCTTTTCATTTTTCCCTACTCCTCCAGGATCTCCGCCCCGACAACACCCTCTAAGGAGGCGATCCTCTTATAGTATGTGACGAGCGACCCGATGTAATCAATTCTCGTCTTTCTTAGAATCCTCTCTGTATCCAGTAAGGTTAAAAAGTCTATCTTCCCGGTCTGGTAATTTTTAAGCGCTGAATCAAAGGAGAGCTCGACCTGAGGGAGCAGGCTCGTCTCATAGAGCGTCCTGATCCTGTCGGCGCTCTCCACTTTGACGACCCCCTCTTTCACCTCTGCAGACCGGATATTCTCTTCTGCCCTGAGTTTATACTGGCCGGCCTCTACAGTGCTCTGGGCCTCCGTGACCTGGCTGTCATACTTGCGCTGCCATATCGGGATGTTGATCTGGAACATGGCATCCCAGGCATCGAATCTCCCATCCCGCTGGATGGGGGCAAGATCTACCATAAAGTCAGGATAGTAGTTTTTTCTGGCAAGCTCCACTCCGATCTGATTCGCCTCGATTTCATATCTCATCTTCTGTAAAGCGGGGTTGATCTCCAGGGCCTTTTCAGTAAGCTCTTCAACCTTTATGTCCACTTTTTTTTGGGGGATCGCAGAAGGGTCCTGGAGAGGGGCCTCCTGGGAACGGTTTAACAGCGCTTTTAGCCCTGCCTGTCCAACCTCCCTTTCAGCTTCAAGTTCGGTGATTTCATTAATCAACATGGTCAACTCAACCTGGGCTTTGATCACATCCTGCTGGGATGCCTGACCTGTGGCATATTTGATCTTCGCAATCTCCGTCATGCTGGAGAGGAGTCCTTTGATCTCTTTTAGAATCTTTATGGATTCGGATAGTAAGAGGTACTCATAATAGGCATCCTTGACCATGGTAACGATCTCGAGCTCCCTGACCTTTACTTCAGCCTCGGCCATCAAGACCTCTTTGAGTGCCATGCCCTTCTGCAAGGACCTCTTCCCCGGGTAAGGAAACATCTGGCTGATGCCGTATTTTGTCTGCATTGCATTCCCGGGGCTTGGAAATGGATTGTCCCTTGAGAGGTCTTCCATCTCTATCCGGAAGGATGGATCATCAAGAACCCCCTCTGCCCTGGCTTTAGCCTCCTTTGCCTTGATATTCCGGCGCAGGGCCTGTAATTCAGGATTATTATTCTTAGCCTCCTCAATAAGGCCCCTGAGAGAAAGGGTCTCTTGAGCAAAGACCGGCACAGAGATTAATAAAGAAGTTAGAAGCAAGAAGCAAGAAGCAAGAAGCAAGATAAAGGCTTGTACCCTCACAAGACCTAATATATTCTACAATGCGTAGAATGTCAAGAGGGCTGTCTCTATTCTAAAATCTCTGCAATCCATTTATAATATCCCGTATCCATGAAAAAGGACCGCGGGAAATTAGTCACCTGGGTTTTATTACCTCTGCTCCTTATCCTCTTTGCCATATCCGCAGGGGCCACCCTATGGGTCTATCATTTATTAAAGGACCTCCCGGATGAAAGGGCCATACAGGGCTTTACCCCAAAGGCGGTTACAACGGTTTATGACAAGGATGGAGATGTTCTGACCACGATCTATGAAGACAAGAATCAGATATGGGTCCCTCTCTTCCAGATCTCGGAGGCCGTGAAAAAGGCGGTCATCGCCACCGAGGACCCCTCTTTCTTACAGCACAGCGGGATTGATTACCGGCAGACATGGGAATCTATCAAGGATAATCTAAAGGGGTGGCAATGGATCAGGGGCGGGAGCACCATTACCCAGCAGGTGGCAAAGAATGTGTACCTGTCGGGAGAGAAGACCCTGACACGGAAGATAAAAGAATACTTCCTGGCCAAAAGGATAGAGTCTGTACTCCCCAAGGAAAGGATCCTGGAGATTTATTTCAACGAGGTGGGGTGGGGGTATGGGATCTACGGGGTTGAACTGGCGGCCCGGTTCTACTTAGACAAACCTGCCGCAGAGCTTAACACAGCGGAGGCCGCCTTTCTTACGGCAATGCTCCGCAACCCTGCTATCTATAATCCACATAAGGCCTTAGAGCGGGTGACAAAAAGAGAGCAGCTCGTCCTGGCGCTTATGCTGCAGCATCATCTGATTACCCGGGAAGAGTATGACAAGGCCGTTTCATACCCAATAGAGCTGAGGCGTCATAAGCCGCACAAGAGATTCGCATCTATTGGATTAGACCGGCATGCAGGCGCAAAAGATGCAACTCCCTGTTATTCACGGTTAATCGAAGGTTATTTGGTGCAGACCCTCGGTCCACACCTCCTCTATGACGTGGGGCGTGCGGTCCGGACGACGATTGATGACAGGGTACAGGGAAAGGTCGAAGAGGTTATCAGAGAGGTGGAGGGAGACGATGAAAGGGCTGCCGTAAATCCTGACATGATCGGGCTTCTGCTGGAGAATGGAAGCCAGGTCAGGGCGATTGGATGTACACCGGTGTGGGAGGCGGCGGCGGAAAAGATGAGAGGCCTCGGGCCGCCTTTTGATTCTTATATGTATTACAGGGTTATATCCGAGCAGGATATTGCATGGAAGGATATTGTGCTGATCGCCACAGAGGAAAATTTATTGTAAATAAGAAAATAATAGGTTAAAATGCAACTATTTTGACCTTCAGAAAGGAGATTCGGACAGTGACAATTAAGAGCAGGCTATTATTATTGGCAGGAGTGGTCATCGGCAGTCTGGGAATGTCGTTTTTAACCTCAACGGCGGGATATGCGGAGCTGACCGCCGACCAGATCGTGGCAAAATCAGAAGATGTCTATCCAGGGATGGATCAGCAATCGAAGCTTACCTTTGCAATCCGGGAGGCTGATGGCGGAGAAAGGAAGGTGATCTTGCGGAGGTACTGGAAAAACTACCCCGGGGATTCCAATATAGATTCCAAGGTGCT
This sequence comes from Nitrospirota bacterium, assembly GCA_016217665.1. Lineage (GTDB taxonomy): Bacteria > Nitrospirota > 9FT-COMBO-42-15 > HDB-SIOI813 > HDB-SIOI813 > JACRHF01. The sequence continues at coordinate 21,284 of JACRHF010000092.1, forward strand.
GGTATTTCATGAGTATCCTCCGGACACAACGGGAACAGCCTTTATGGTGTGGACCTATAAGACCGCTAAGCGCAAACCAGAGGACCTCTGGATATACCTCCCGATCCTCCGCAAGGTACAGAAGCTGCCTGAACACCCGGATGAAATATTCAGCGGGGCCAATCTGAAACCTGCGGACATGATCCCCAGAGATGTCAGTCTTGACCAGCATAAATTATTACGCGAAGAGACGATCGAGAATCAGCAGTACTACGTTGTCGAGAGCACCCCGAAGGAGGTCAATCGAAACTACAACTATGGTAAGGTCGTCAAATGGATCAAAAAGAGTGATTTCCTTAAAGAGCGCATTGAATATTATAATACGGACGGAACGCTCCTGAAGACACAATTGATCACATGGAAAAAGGTCAAGACGGCCTACGTATGGGAAAAGGTGGTTCTCACAAGTGCCAAGACCGGGGTACAAACGATGCTGAGTATCAGCGACGTGGAGATCGATACCGGCCTCAATGATAAGATCTTCTCAGAGAGGACGATGTCTACAGGGAAGGTAAAATAAGGTGAAGACATTGGAGCACGTACAAAAAAAGGCAGGTCTTCAGAAAAGACTCGTCCTGTCAACCCTTGTCGTCAGCTTCCTGGCAGGCCTTATGGTGCTGGGCCTTATCTACATTACAGGCAAGGCCGCTCTCAAGGAGACCATCGGCGGGACATTCCGGGAACTTGCAGAGACAGTCGGCAGTAATATAGACCTCTCGGTGAAACACCACATCGAAGAATCCAGGCTCCTCGCCTCTGCCCAGAGTGTGCTCTCTGCGATCGAAACCTCAAATCTCGTCTATGAAGGAGAGACGGATGAAGAGATCACGAAGAGGGTCCTTGAGATAGAGAACCGGTGGACAGGGGCCGTTGGAGTCAATGCCTATCTGTTTGAAGTGCTCAATAACAGGGCCACGGATTATCTGAAGGATTTTGTTACAAGCGCTGAGCAGGGTATTCACAACATCATCCTGGTGACCAATGAACGCGGGGCCGTTGTGGCGGCAACAGCAAAGCCCAAACATTACTACTACGGAGATCAGAGGTGGTGGAGGTTTGCTTATAACAGTGGGATCGGGGCGGTCTACGTCAGCGATATCTATACGAGTGAAGAGTTTGGAAACAAGACCTTTGATATCGCAGTACCGGTCGTCAAAGGGGGGAGGGCGATCGGAGTCGTCCTCATGTCGCATAATGTAGATGTCTTTTTTAAGGCGATTACTGCGGCAAAGGTAGGTGAGACCGATCATGTGATGCTCGCAAATTCGGATGGCGAGCTTCTGTTCTGTCCTGTATTTGGAACCAAGGAACACCGGATTGACAAAGAATTGCTGAAGGGGATTACAAAGGAGGCATCCGGATGGACCGTGACCACAGCGGATGTCCACTTTCCAGGGAAGCAATCGATCGTCGGATTCGCCCCGGTCAAGATCACGTATACCCTCGGCAAGGAAAATCTTGACGGCAGACACTGGCATGTATTTACCAGTCAGGACCCGCAGGAAACCTTCATGCCTGTATTTTCTCTCCTCATCAGGATCGGCATTGCCGGGCTGATTGGCGCCTGTCTCATCATCATCCTGGGTTATTTCAATGCAGGGAAAATCGTAAAACCCGTCAAGGAATTGCAGAAAGGGGCAGACCTCATAGGCGCAGGCGATCTGGACTACAGGATCTCCGTGAAGACAGGGGATGAGATAGAGGACCTTGCAGCCAAATTCAATGACATGGGCGCCAAATTAAAACTCTTCTACATCAAACTGGAAGAGATGGTTAAGGAGAGGACCAGGGAGCTTGAACAGAGAAATGAGGAGATATCGATACACTACTCCGTTGTCTCCACCTTAAATCAGTCTCTTGATCTTGAGAGGACATTCTCTGAATCCTTAAAGACCCTGATCGAGGTGATGAAGGCGGACGCGGGGGTTATATGGATGCTGGACAACCGGAGGAGGCGTTTTGCCATCGTGGCCTCGACTGGGATAGAGTTCAATCCTGAACGGGAACAGAAATACTCGGAGCTGTTTGAGTTCATCGGGGATAAGATTATCACCGGCGGACAGATGTGGTCTTCGGAAAATCTCACCGTAGATGAACGTATTGAGGGTATTACCCTTCCCTCAGAAGAGGAGTGTCTTGCCATTGTAGGGATCCCCTTAAAGTCAAAAGATAAGGTGCTGGCCATCATGTATCTCCTCTATAAAAATATCCGGGCTCTAACCTCCAGAGAGGAAGATCTGCTCCTCTCCATCGGGAGCCACATCGGCATTGCCATCGAAAATTCCCTCCTCTTTGCAAAACTTCTGCGGCATGATGAACCGGAGAATAAGTAACGGAACAAGGATGGGGGAAATTGAATTCCCCCCCTTTAGAAAAGGGGGGATGGGGGGATTTGATCAAGGATTCAGGTGAAACTATTACAACCCAGCATCCGACAGGTGGTCCCTCCGGCGTGGTGCGCAGATTGTGACATCTGCTGCCGTTTCCCGGAAAAGAATAGTTTCCTTGCGCCTTATTTTACAAGGGAAGAGATTACCTCAGCTACGGAATTTCTTGGTGGGGGGACAGAATTAAATTCTGTCCCCGATGCAAATTCCCTCCCCTTCAAGGGGAGGGACAGGGTGGGGATGGGGTTATTTTCAGGCGAACCAAAGACTGGCTGCAAGATAACCCTGATCCCCTATAGAGAAGGCTACGTATGTCCTGCCTTCGACCCTGCAACAACCCAGTGCAAAATATATGATGCCCGTCCCATCGACTGCAAGTTATACCCCTTTGCCATCCTGTGGAACCCATCGGGCAAGGAAGTCCTGTTAGGCATTGATACCAAGTGCCCTTTTGTGACAGAACATGCGGAAGATGGCCTTCTCAAAGAGGCATCCCTTGAGATTGCATCGGCCTTAGAATCAGCGCCTCTCCTGGATATCCTTGCCTCAAACAGGGAAATAATAGGTCCTTATCAGGATGATGTCATCCCCTTATTCACCCTAAAGGGTCTTACAAGCAGAATAATTTAAAAGAGAGTCTACGGCGGGGCTAAAAAACCCCGCCTATCGGGCTGAATATCACCCCATGAATAACTTACATCAATTGGGTCTCAGGCCTTTAAGGATAACGGATATCCCCTTAATAGATCGCCTCCTCAGTTCAGAAGAGACGATGCTCTCGGCTTACGCCTTTGTCAGCCACTACCTCTGGTCTGATCTTTTTCATTTCTACTGGGGAATCCTCGATGACCATCTCTGTCTCTTTGCGCAGTACAATGATTATCTTTATATGCCGATTCCGCCCATTTTATCTGAAAATCCCTTCTCCCCCTTTGAAAAAGGGGGATTAAGGGGGATTTTACGAAAGGTTTTTTCTATTATGCAGGCAGTCAATAAGAATAAGTCCGTCTCGCGCATCGAGAATATTGATGCGGCTCAAATAGAGGCATTCATATCCCTTGGATACAATGTTACGTCAGGAGAAGGGGAATATGTCTACCTCCGTGAAGACCTTGCAACCTTAAAAGGGGATCCGTACAAATCAAAGAGGGCTATGTGCAATCATTTCATAAAGAACTACCACTACAGTTATGAACCCTTCCAGGCACAGTTTGCGGACGACTGTATCCAACTATATGAAGTATGGAAGAAGAGAAAGAGAGAGAGAGCCAGTGATGCCTTTTCTCCTCTCTTGTCAGAAGACGCATCCCTGGCACACCGGCAGGCCATTATGCAATATGACGCGCTTCAATTAACCGGCAGGGTGGTCCGGATCAACAACAGGGTGGAGGGCTATCTGTTCGGATTTAAAAGAAGGGAGGATATATTTTGCATCCTGTTGGAGATCACAAACCCTGATATCCGGGGGCTTGCCCAATTTATATTCAGAGAGTTTTGCAGAGAGCTGGATGGCTATACCTATATAAATGCCCTCGGAGACTCAGGGCTTGAAAATCTGCGGAGGGTCAAACTCTCGTACCGGCCGTCGAAAATTGTCCCATCCTATATCGCCTATTTACCCTGATGGGGAGATCTCTTTATGGCCTCTTCCCTTTGCGGACAGCTAATTGGAGGAAGGTGAGGATACTCTTCTTATAATCGCTGTTATCTATCTTTCTAAGCCAGGCCACAAACTCTCTCTCTTCTGGTGACATATAGGGGTGACCCCGGTCCATAATACTCACCCTCCCTTCCCCCTTTTCTTCAAAGAAATAGGTGATCGGGACATCGAGGGCATTAGATATAGCCTGCAGGCGATCCGTATTTAAATAACTCGTTCCATTCTCATATCGCTGGAACTGTTGATAGGTGATGCCGAGGGCCTCTGCTAATTTTTCCTGGGTCAACCCTAATTCCTTCCGCCTGTCTCTGATCTTTAACCCGATAAACGTCCTGTCCTTGATCCTGTACATCCAGAGTCCCTCACCTTGCTCCACGGTTTAAGGAGTGCACTGAACACGATACAAGGTGAAGAATACAAAAGTCTACAATATACAATTTGCAATAAATCATTGACAATTACCATATAATTGTTGTATAGGGATAGCAATGCCTGGTGAAATGTCATTTCTAAAAAGGTTTGGAAGACAGCTCCGCATCTTCAGGAAGCAGAAGATGATCTCGAGAGAGGACCTGGGGTTGAAAACCAGACTCTCCGCTGAAGATATCGGGGAGTTGGAGGCAGGAAATCTGGACCCACCCCTGAGCACGATCTTTCTTATCGCACGGGCGCTTGATGTCCATCCCGAAGATTTGTTGATCCCTTCAGGGGGAATCAACCGTCAATATTATGCCTACCGGTGTTATCTTTTAAAACAGATCAGTGCCCTTTCCCAAAGGGATTTGAAGAAGGCCATCAAGGTTCTGCACGACCTTTTTGAGACCTGGCCGTCTGAAACAAGGTGAATGTCCTTTCTTTCGTAAGATAATCATTGCGGAATCTTTAAGGATTTGGGATAATTTCTCTATTATGGAGAAAGACTCCTTGCCAGTGGAATTTCATGGATATTTCTGGGATATAGACACAAAAGCTTTATCTGTTACTCAAGATGCGTTTTTTATTATCGAGAGATTGTTGGAATATGGAAATGAGAAGGCCATACAATGGCTATTGCATCAGTACTCTAAGGATGAGATATCCAATGTTGTAAGAACCAGCCGCCGATTATCTGCACGCAGCACCAATTTCTGGGTACACATTTTAGATATCCCTGTGGAGGAAGTCTTATGTTTATCGAAGTCCTTCCAGAACACCTGCCGGGCCATCTGGAAACACTAAGTAAATCAGGCATCCTGGCGCCTTTTTATTTGGCAGGAGGTACTGGATTAGCTTTACAATTGGGACACCGTAGATCCGTCGATTTAGATTTTTTTACGTTTGAGGCCTTTGATCCTTCCGAGATAGCGATAAAACTCACCTCAATCGGCCATTTTATCATTGAGAGTAAATCATCAGGGACACTGCATGGACTCTTCCAGAATATCAAGCTCAGTTTCTTCTGTTACCCCTATCCCCTGCTAAAAGATTTTCATCCTTTCTCTGGCGTATCAATTGCAGATGCTGTTGATATTGGGTGCATGAAGATTGATGCTATTTCCAGCCGGGGGTCACGGAAAGATTTTATAGACCTGTATGTCATATGCCGTGAAATAGCCCCATTGCATGAGATGCTCGGATTCTTCGAGAAGAAGTACAGAGGTATTGAATATAATAAAATGCATATCTTAAAAAGTCTTATCTACTTTGATGATGCAGAGCCGGAGCCAATTCCATTGATGCTAAAGTCAGTTGAATGGGATGATGTTAAAAATTTCTTCATAACTCAGGTAAAATCAATCTCAAAACATTGGCAGTAAGCTGGGAACATCCGGTCAATTAAAGTAACCCTCTGAAACAGGGTTGTCAGAAGAAGGAGAATAGGTTATATTGGGATGCGTCAACCGGATAAGAAAGAAAGGGGGTATCAAGATGCCAAGACGTATTGGGCCGTGGAGAGGTCCATCAGAGTTGGAGAACATGAAGGAGAAAATGGAAAGACTATTCGAGGAATCCGTAGGAAGGGGATGGGGGCTGAGGGGATGGCCGGCATTGAGGCGTTTTGAGGCGATGAAGAGAGCTCAGGAGTGGGCGGCTTCACCAAGGATAGACGTCTTCGAGGAAGAGAACGAGGTGGTGGTCAAGGCGGAGGTGCCGGGTCTCGAAAGAGAGAATATCGAACTCTCTCTGGAGGGAGACATCCTGACCATCAAGGGGGAAAAAAAGAAGGAAGAAAAACTCGAAGACGAAGATTATTTCTACTGTGAGCGTTATTACGGGGCCTTCTCCAGGAGGGTTGAACTTCCAACCGAGGTGCAGTCAGACAAGGTCAAGGCGACGCTTAAGAACGGGGTCCTCGAAGTGCGTCTCCCCAAAACAGAGACGGCGAAAAAGAAAGAACAAAAAATCAAGGTGGATTAGGCTTAACTTTTGTCATCCACACTGTGAAGAATTCCGACATGTTTGGGGTTGCAGCTGCGGCGCCAGGAAACCTTGTCAATCCTAACCCCTCTAACATGAGTCGTAGTGTGCTTTCATGCTGGTAGAAGGTCGTTGAACGATAGTTCTTTTTTGCCAGGGGACTTACGATAACCATCGCCACATGGCCACCTCCATGAGTCCTATCGCTATCATTGGCCTCATCGAAGACTATAATCAAAAGACCATCCTTCTGAAATGCTGTGCTTGAAATCAGCGGAGCAATGTTATTGCGCAGCCATCTGTCAGCTTCAGCGAGCGTCCCATCATGTGAGTTGTTATTTAGATTGGGTACTACGAAGGAAAAATCAGGCAATAGGTTGTTTGCAAGATCCTTTGAAAACTGAGTAAAAGGCACCAGATTTTGTACTTGAGTCAGATTGTCTCTTACATCGGAAAAGAAAGATAAAGGATTGTGCCGCGCAACATACGAGTGTTTACCACTTCCCGTGTACCCTACGGAAGGCAGATCTTCTGCATAGCTTTTCCAGGTTTTCCCGCCTGCCAAAAGCTGCCGTACGATGTTGTCTGCGGAGATCGTCTCTTTAAAGTGGGAATCATTTGTTATGATTTTGCCAGTGGTGAGCATCATGTAATTGCCAATTGAAGGGTGGGTATTCGCGTAATAATTGGTAGCAAGGCCGTATTGATCAGCCAGACTGTTGAGATAAGGCATATCCGGCTTACCAATGATATCCGAATAATTTTGGTTCTCCTCAACCACGAGGATCACATGTTTGAATTGGGCAGTCTCAAGTACTGGTTGTAAGGGGGTCGGCCGGGGAATTGCGCTTGAACCCGCCGGAGACTTGGCGCTGGCCTCACCGGATAGCCTCCCTGACAGGTGGTTGCCAAAAGCAAAAAGGAGGATCAATAAACCTATAAAAGTAGATACCCTGAGTGTCTTCACTTTTTCTCCTCTTCTAATTAGATGCAGAATAGAGATTTGCTTTATGGGTGTAAAGTAACATGGTAATGCTTTTCCCGTCAATGGAAATCTCCATAAAAAAATAGTTGACAAACAAAATTATTGGGAATAAAATCCCAAAGAACCTAAGTCATACTTAGGCGAGTATCAGCCTATATGGAGGTGCCTTATGAGAGACTAATAACATAGACGTAAAAAGGGACCTATGAAAATCGGCTTTATTGTGGAGACACGGTACCTTCGGCAGGAGATGCCCGGGGCAGTGATCAATACCTTCAAAAGGAGGGGTATTGATACAGAAGTGATCTGTCCACGTGAGAGTTATTTTAACCCTAAAGAGGGTGTCCTGAAGGCTGAAGACGGCACCGAGCTCAACCTGAATCATTACGAGGCTATCGTCTCGAGGAATCGTAATCCACTTGGGCTGGCAATGCTTGCCTATGCCGATACAGCAAAAATTTTAACGATCAATACCCACGCCTCAGTCCAGAGGGTAAGGAATAAGGCTAAAATGGGCATTTCTCTTGCTCTGGCGGGTGTGCACTGTGCCCCAACCTTTTTAGCTGATCATGCCTCCATGCTTTCCAAACTTCCGCAAGACTTTTTTCCGCTCATTTTAAAGGCTACCTACGGCGATAACAGCCAGGGACTCCGCCTGATTCGCCGCCCTGAAGACCTCGGTGACCTCCATTGGGGTAATGACCTGGTCCTGGCCCAGCACTTCCTTACCAGCGATGGATTTGACCTAAAACTCTATGTCTGTGGAAAAACTGTTTTTGCCGCCCGCAAGCCATCGCCAATCAATGGTGATCCAAAAGCACCCGCCCAGCTCATTGAACCGGATGCTCAAATGGTAAAGCTTGCTCTCCGCTGCGGAGAGATCTTCGGCTTAGATATTTATGGGGTCGATACGATTGAGACAGGCGATGGCCCTGTGGTCATCGAAGTTAATGATTTTCCAAACTTCACTGGAATACCAAAAGCCGCTGATATTATAACCGATTACATTCTGTCAAGAATCAATCGATAAAAGAGAGGACACACCTATTACATGGACATAGCATTTCTTTTGCAAGATTCGGGATCTGAAGACCATGCCCCTCACGTTAGTTCTGTGACAAGGGATATTATTGACAGACTGCATGAAAGAGGGGCAAATGTAGACCTCCTGGTTCTGGAGAAAAAATCAATAGACCTTTCAAGTATCCGTCCTTCCTATGACCTCTATGTACTGAAGTCGAAGACCCCTTTGGCCCTCAGTCTGGCTGGAGCGCTCGCAGCAACAGGTGCCAATATAGTCAACACATACAGAGCGACACTTCTTGCCAAAGACAAGATTGCATCAACGGCGATACTGTCAGCATTTGATATACCTGTCCCTCCCTCATGGGCTACAGGCCAACCATCTTGTCTGTTCCCTCTGATAGAGGAAGGACCCCTTTGGATCAAACCACCCCATGGCTCCAGGGGAAGGGGAGTTCGTCGTGTAAGTGCCTTTGCAGAGATGGACGGCCAATCCCCGCCAGTGGATGCCTATGGTCTGCCACTCTCATTGTTTGTCCAGAAGGAGGTGCCATCTGGTGGCCGGGATCTCAAGGTTTATGTTGTTGGTAGTCGGGTATGGGCGATCAGCAGACCGTGGCCTGCCCGCACGATTGAAGACAAAATAGGAACACCAGCATCTCTATCGCCTGAAATCCAGTCAATAGCCCTGTCATGCGGTAGGGCATTGGGACTGGAAATTTACGGCGTTGATTTCCTGGTCATGAGGAATCAGTTTTTTGTCATTGATGTTAATGCCTTTCCAGGTTTCAAAGGGGTGGTAGAAGTCCCGTTCTATCTGGCGGAATATATCTATGAACGTGCCTATAGACTATGTAATCATATTATCTAAGGCTCAAATAGAGGAGGAGTAAAACACATGAACCCTATGAATAGTATAGGCATACGGCAGAAAAAGGCTGTTATCTTTGGTGCCGGCAAAATGGCCTGCGGGCTCCTTGGTCAACTCCTGTTTCATTCAGGTTTTCACACTTTGTTTGTAGCGCGTCGTGCAGAGGTCATTAATACGATTAACCGCTGGGAGGGATATGCTCTTGAGACAGCCGGAGACGGAAATAGGCGGTTGTCCATCCGCAACTGTGCCGCCCTTTCTATCCATGATGAATACAGGGTGATAGAGGCAGTGGCCAAGGCAGATGTGGTTTTTACTGCTGTCGGTATTGATAACTTATCAGCCGTGACCCCACTTATTGCCGAGGGTCTTTGGATAAGAAGCCAGATCCCTAATACTCCTCCCCTTAACGTAATCGCATGTGAAAATCTTCCTGGTACAGGAGATTATCTTCGTCATCAGGTTCTTAACGCAGTGCTTATGAAAAAAACAATATTGATAGATCATCTTGGTGGTTTCTCGGCTGGTCTGACCCGCCGTGTTATGACCGGCGGTTTTATAGAAGAAGATGGTAGATTGATATTTTCCTCTGACTCAGAGATTGGTCTGATCATAGATACCCGTGGCCTTAAGGGTGACTTTCCAGATATGCAGGGTATAACTTTTACAGATGAATTCCCTGTAATGGTCATGCGCAAGCTCTTTACCATCAACTGTATCCAGACGATCGCTGCCTACCTCGGGTACAGAGAAGGTTGTCGTTACGTCCATGAGGCCGCTGTCCACCCCCGGGTAATGCCGGTACTCACCCGTGCTATGGCAGAGGCTATGGCGGCACTCAAGGCTGAATACCCTCATTATTCTAAAGAGATTGAGCAGGAGATGGCTAATGTCCTGGAGCGTATTAGTAATGCCGGTTTATCTGACACCATAAGCCGTGTCGCCCGAGAGCCCCGCCGCAAGCTCTCTCCGCGTGAGCGTTTAGTCGGGCCTGCGATTTTAGCGCGGAAGCATGATCTGCCCTATGAGAACCTCTGTCACGGGATCGCTGCGGCCCTATCCTACGATGACCCTACTGATGCGCAGGCAGTGATCCTGCAGGAGGAAATCAAGACCTATGGGATAGAAAAGATTCTGACTGAAGATTGTGGCCTTCTACCCTATGAACCCATTGCCTTAACAATCAAACGATTTTGGAGAGATATTGCCGGCACTATTGGCCGTAATCCGTCATCTTCCACTGAGAACGTTATTGTAGACGACATTTTTCAACGCCTGTCCCTGGATTTTACCATGGATCATGACCCCAATCTGGTCAAGATTGTACTGACCAGTGTGCAGAAAGAATTTATAGATGCCCAGATCCATAATTATTTGCCAATCCTCATAAAAAAGAGAGCCGCCGAACTGCTTAAGGAGATGAGCAAGTGAAAGTCTGTTTCCTGCTGGAAAGGGGCTCCCCCCCTCGTATGAATCCCATCCTGGCGGAAACATTTGCCCTGCTGGAAGGTAGAGGAGTAAAGGTAGCGGTACTGTATCCTGAAGAAGAACTACTCAGGTTAGACACGCTGACCGTGGAAGCCGACCTCTATCTCCTCAAGTCAGATACAGAGCTATCCCTGAGTCTGGCAAATGCCCTGGAAGGTATGGGAGCCAGGATAATTAACCATTGTAAAGCCTGTATCCAGATCAAAAATAAAGTGCTTGCAGCCGCTACTCTACTGCGTGTGGGAATACCGACACCCCGCTCGCTTGCAGCTTCCCGCCCAGCCCAATTATCAGAAATGTTTACGGCTACTCCTCTGATTCTGAAGCCCTATAGGGGATACCACGGCGTTGGAATCACTATTGCAGGGACGCCATCAGATATTCCTCCTCCTGAGACCTATCCAGATATGGTCTTCGCTCAAGACTATCTGTCTGCTGCACGCAGAGACCTCAAGGTGTTTGCTATCGGGGAAGATATTTTTGGGGTACGTAAGGCCTTTTCTGCTAATAGTTTTCTCCAGGCGGGAGAACCTTCTCCACTGTCTCCGGAAGTAGAGGAGATTGTCCGAAGATGCGGCCAGGCCTTCGGGCTGGAACTCTACGGTATCGATTTTGCGGAAAGCGGAGACAAAACCTACGTGGTAGATATAAATTACTTCCCGGGCTACCGTGGCGTACCGGACGCTGCTCAACACCTTTCCGGCTACATCCTAAAGGTGTTAAGGAACTAATATGAGGGGCAATGTTGCGATAATAGCACGGGCTATACGTTCGAACCCGACGATTGCGGCTGTGACTGCTGAGGGTTTTCTGACACGCTTAGGTTTTGGGATGGTCAGTTTTGCCCTCCCTCTCTATGCCCTTGCACTGGGCATGAGCGTAGCAGAAGTGGGGATCCTTTATGCGGTACGTTCCGTTACAACTATTATGGTCAAACCGGTGATGGGATGGGCAGCCGATCATCTTGGCCGCAAGCGTACTCTCCTGGCCGCCGTGATCCTGCGATGCCTGGTTGGTTTTCTGTTTGTCTTTGCAACACTGCCATGGCATCTCTATGTCATCCGCATTCTAAGCGGCGCTATGACAGCGGCCCGTGACCCCTCGGCATCAGCTTTGATTGCTGAGCATGGGAACAAGCGTAATATGGCCTCATCCTTTGCCTGGTATACCACTGCGCGTGAAGTGGGTAAGTCGCTCGGCTATGCCGTTGCCGGTCTGCTCATTACGGCGCCAGGAGGATACCGCACTATATTTTTGATCGCTTTCCTGACTTCCTGCGCCGCTCTGGTAACCGTCATCCGCTACGTCCGGGAGCACAAAAACTCAGAGGATGAGGAGGTTCCCGATCAGAAAGTCGTTTCTTCTCTCCAGCAACAACCACCCAAGATTCGTCATAGCAGCCTCCTCATACGTTATGCCGGTTTTGGTCTCATGGTGGCTCTTAATGCAGAGATGATGCGGGGGCTTTTCCCGATTATTGCCACTCAGTACGCCCATTTAACAGAAGGCCAGGCAGGAATAGCTGCCGGCGCTTCAACGATTGCTATTCTGGCAGCAGGTCCTATCTTTGGCTGGCTCTCAGATAATTTCAGCCGCAAATTAGCGCTCAGTGCCCGAAGCTTTGCCAATTTGTTTTCATCATTATTATATATCTTTGTCCCGACCTTTTCAGGATTCCTTACAGCCAGGGTGATGGATGACACGGGCAAGGCTGCCTTCCGGCCAGCCTGGGGAGCAATGCTGGCTGAGGTGTCAGATGCAGACCCGGCCTCACGGGGACGCACTATCTCGCTTATTGATTCTGCGTCTAACATTGGAGAAGTACTAGGACCCACGTTAGCAGGTATATTGATGGCTGCATTTGGCCTGCCAGTAATGCTCAGTGTACGTGTAGTGCTTTCCCTTATTGTGGAGATACAGGCATTTATAACATTCAAAGGACAGGTGTAGAAAATTTATATTAACAGGAGGCAGCAATGTTAATGGGATTCTGGTTGATTATACCCCTAAGTCAGTGTCAGGCAAACGACAGACTGCTGGATATTCTTAAGAGTAAGGGAATCATTACTGACCAGCAATTAAAGGAGATCAACAACGAGTCAATGAATGAGGTAAATGCCTCTTACAGAAATGGCTTTAAACTGGAAACCGGCGACCATAGATTTTCTCTTCAATTAGGCGGGAAGATACGGGCCGACTTCCGTTATTTTGCCAACAATAGTGCATTCGATACGTTTGATTTGCGAAAAGCCAAATTCTCAGTCGGCGGTACTGTCTTTAAGGATTATGACTATAAATTGAGTGTTGGTTTTGACAGTGGCACAGCAAAACTTAAAGATGCCTATATCCGGTACAATTTTTCTCCTGACATCCAGCTTAAGGCAGGTCAATTCAAGCACCCCTTCGGATATGAGCGCCAGTATTCATCGAGGTATTATCCATTTATGGAGCGTGCGACGACAACCTCCGGCCTAACATCCAGCCGCGATAGGGGAATCGGATTGGAAGGCAACCCATTTAATGGCTATCTTTCCTATGAAATTGGCATCTTCAATGGAACAGGATCCAATAGTACCAACAATAACGACGATTTTGATTATGCCGGCAGGTTGATACTGCATCCTACAAGGGGAAATAAAGGTGGCTTCGACGCGGCCATAGGTACCTCTTATGCCTGGGGACAGCAGCAGGGGATGAAGAGTAAGGATATCAATCTTAAGACAGAGACCAGGAGTAACAATACCTATTTTACTGCTGAAATTCCGACTGACCGCGGCTATAACAGAGAGAGACAAAGTATCGGGGCAACCCTTCTCTATGGTTCCTCTATGTTGAATGGTGAATACCTGAGAACAGATTACGACTTTAATAAAAAAACGAATATTCAGGGTGGGTATATAGGTGCCGGCTACCTTTTGAGTGGTGAAGGTCGCTTCATTAAAGATGGCAGGGTCAGGTATGAAGATGTTAGAAGGCCGGTGGATTTTGAAAAGGGCCAATGGGGTTGCTGGGAGATGGGAGTACGTTATTCCTGGTTTAAGGTAGATGATAGATTCTTCCAGAATAATGGGATTTATTCCGGATGGACTGCCGTGGACGTGACTAAGAATGTGAACAAAGGAAATGCTCTTACTACAGGAGTTAGTTGGCGCTTTAATGACATGTCCCGCATTGTGGCCAACTGGGTCCATTCTAAAGCAGACAATGACCTTATAGGAGGGACATCCAATATCTTTACTCTCGAGAATGGCAACAAGATGGATACCGAAGATGCCTATCTGATGAGATTTCAGATCGAATTTTAGTTGCCATACAAAAGATACCCACTTTTCAGTGTGCCCTCATCAGGTTACGCCTTCTGCGGTGAAAGCCTGTGCGGCTTTGAGAAGAAGCGGATGGAGTTTCGGGCCTGCGGCTACGAAACCGAGCGGCTGCTTTAGTTCGGCTCTGTTAAAGCGTATCTCCTCCCCATTCAGAAGCGTGGCCTTACCTCCCGCTGCAAGGACAAGGGCTGCACCGGCACAGATACCCCATTCCTTCCGGGGCTTTTTCGAGAAAACGCCGTCTTCCAGCCCTGCAGCTACACGTGCAAGCTTGTAGGCCATACTGGCAACAGGGATGAGCGGAGGGGAGGGAATTATTTGAGTGAGACCCCGGCGCCACTCCTTTCTCGATACAAGGAGCCGTGCTCCGGAGAGGTCCTCCGCATCGTTCACTTTCACCGTTGCGCCGTTCAGGCTGACGCCTAACCCAAGGCCACCCGCAAAAAGCTCATCCCGCCTTGGATTATAGACAACACCCAGGACAGCCCGTCCTTCGACTGAAAGCCCAATAGAGACGCTGAACTCATCGCCGAGATCAATGAAGTTGCTTGTTCCGTCGAGCGGATCGACTATCCAGACACGGGAATGTGAAAGTCTTTTAGGGGAGTCAGCAATCTCCTCAGAGTAGATTGCGTCATCCGGAAAAGCGTTTTTGAGCCCCGTTAGAATAAGATTGTTCGCCTCGCGATCGGCAGGGGTGACGACTTCGTCATGCTCCTTGTGACCAACCTCAAGTGGTCCGGAAAGATAGCTGAGGATAAGAGCCCCGGCTTCCCGCGCCAGCCTCTCAGCCACTTTCAACTCACCTTGCAGCCGGTCTGCCTTTTCACGTATAAAATTTGAAGTCATGACGTTGAATCTCTTTCGCACCTAAAATTTAATCTCGAGTTCATATCCCCTCAATACTTCGAGACGTTCATCTCCTCCATCTTCCCGGTGACCATGAATACAATCCTCTCGGCGATGTTGGTCACCCGGTCTGCGGTCCTCTCTAAATTGTGGGCGGTCCAGATGAGGTAGGTCGCACCCTGAATCGTCCTGGGATTTTCTATCATGATCAGCAGAAGCTCCCGGTATATCTGGTCATAGAGGGCATCGACCTCATCATCTTCATTGCATATCTGTCTTGCCGATTCAATGTCCTTGTCCACAAAGGCCTTCATGCATCTCTCAAGCATGGAGAGCCCTTTCTCACCCATCCTGGGTATGTCAACGAGCGGTTTTACTAAAGAGTCCTCCCCGATGGCGATATTGATCTTGGCAATCCCTTCAGCGTGGTCCCCTATCCGTTCAAGGTCTGTGATAATATTAATCACGGCCGCTAATATCCTGAGATCAACAGCCATTGGCTGCTGCGTCGCAATCAGAAGGAGGCATTTATCCTCGATGTCGAAACGCATTCTATTAATGATGATATCTTCCCTGATAATCCTTTTAGATGTCTCAAGGTCTCTCTGTTTCAGCGCTTCGATGGAATCCTTCAATGCCTTGCCCACCTTATCCGCCATCCTGAGCACTTCGTCCTGCACATCCTTCAGGGCCTTATGATAGGCTTCTCTGGTCATATTGCCTCCTGTTTAAAGAAAAAAATCCTTGACCCTTTCTACCCAAATCTCCCGGTGATATAGTCTTCTGTCAATTTATTGGAGGGGGCGGTAAATATCTTTTGGGTAATATCAAACTCTATCAACTCCCCCATCATAAAAAATCCTGTAACATCTGATACCCGCGCGGCCTGCTGCATATTGTGCGTCACGATGATCACCGTATATTCCTTCTTCAGCGCTGTGATCAGGTCTTCCACCTTGGCTGTTGCGATCGGATCGAGGGCAGAGCAGGGCTCGTCAAAGAGGATGACCTCAGGCTGGGTGGCGATGGCACGGGCGATGCAGAGTCTCTGCTGCTGACCGCCGGAAAGGGCAAGGGCGCTGGCATGAAGCCTGTCCCTGACCTCCTCCCAGAGGGCGGCTTTTTTGAGGCTCTCCTCTACCACCTTATCGAGGGTCCCCTTTTTGCTGATCCCCTGAATCCTGAGGCCGTAGGCCGCATTCTCATAGATACTCTTGGGAAAGGGATTGGGTTTTTGAAACACCATCCCGATGCGTCTTCTCACCTCGGTAATGTCCAGATCCCTTGAGTAGATATTGGTGCCGTTGTAGAGTATCTCCCCCTCAAGACGGAACTGCGGTACAAGGTCATTCATCCTGTTCAGGCACCGGATGAATGTACTCTTGCCGCAGCCGGAGGGTCCGATGATGGCGGTAACAGACCTTGCCTGGATTGCAAGGCTCACATTCTTTACCGCCTGCTTCCCGCCGTAAAAGGCGCTCACCTCTTTGATCTTAAAGGCCATATTTATTCCCTTTACCAAATGCGGAATTCCAAACTAAAATTATTACCACCGTATCTTTTTCTGATGCCTGTGCCTGATCCATACGGCCAGACCATTCATTGCAAAGGTAATCATGAGAAGAACAATGATACCCGCCGCGGCATCGGCAAAGAAGCCCTTTTGCGGTCTGGAGACCCAATTGAATATCTGTATTGGCAGGACTGTAAAGGGGTCAAAGAGCCCCTGAATACTAAAAAAGGGAAATTCTGACGAGATGGGGCTTGTGGGCAGGAAGGCCACGTACGTGAGCGCGCCGATGGTGATCAGCGGGGCTGTCTCGCCTACCGCCCTCGACATGGCAAGGATGATCCCTGTCATGATGCCTGGCATAGCCGCAGGGATCACCTGATGCCAGATGGTCTGCCACTTGGTGGCCCCGAGGGCATAGGATGCCTCCCTTATCGAGGAGGGTATCGCTCTCAGCGCCTCCCTCGCAGACATGATAACGATAGGCATCACAAGGATGGCCAGGGTTGCCGCACCGGCTATGATACTTCTGTCAAGTTGCATTGCCCTGACAAAAAGTCCAAGTCCCAGGAGTCCATAAATAATGGAAGGAACACCGGCAAGGTTTGCGATATTGATCTCGATGAGGTTTGTCAGCCAGTTCTTTTTACCGTACTCCTCCATGTGTATCGCCGCCATTATCCCGACCGGAAGGGCCAATAGTCCTGTCAATAGCATGATCCATACCGTCCCTACCCATGCGGAGAGGATCCCCGCCTCCTGCGGTCTCCTGGATGGATAGCTCGTCAGGAACTGCCATCCGAGCCTTCCAAGGCCGTCTGAAAGGACATCCAGGAGGAGGGCTACAAGGACCGCCAGACCTATCAGAGTTGCAAGCAGCCCGAGTATATAGAATATCCTGTTAGACCATTTATTGAAAACCTTTCTATCCATCCTTCTAACTTCTTACCTCCTGCCTCTTATTTCTTGCCTCTTATTTCTGCTTTACTCATACACCTCCCTGAACTTTTGCCGCAGCCAGTAGCTTATCATATTCAGTACAAAAGTCACAACGAACAGGCTGATCCCCACGGCAAAGATCGTCTTATACTCGATAGTCCCCGTGGGCGTATCGCCGAGGCTGACCTGGACGATATAAGCAGTGACCGTTTCGAGGGGGACAAGGGGGTTGAGGGTCAACCTCGGCTGCTGCCCGGCCGCAATGGCCAGGATCATCGTCTCCCCTACTGCCCTGGATATGCCTAATATAAAAGAGGCGGCTATGCCGGAAAATGCCGCCGGTACAACGACCCTGGTGGCCACCTGAAGTCTTGTCGCCCCCAGGGCATAGGCCCCTTCGCGCAACCCCATGGGGACTGCATGCATCGCGTCTTCACTTAAGGAGGAGACAATGGGTATAATCATGACCCCCATGACGATCCCGGGGCTCAGGGCGTTGAATCCGGCGAGATCGGGTATCACCTTCTGTAAAAGCGGTGTTACAAAGAGGAGCGCAAAATAACCGTACACCACCGTGGGTACAGCAGCGAGGACCTCAAGGAGCGGCTTGACTACCGTTCTTATCCTCTCAGAGGCATATTCACTCAGATAGATGGCGCTGATCAGGCCAACCGGGAGTGCCACACTTATAGCGATGAGGGTTGTCAGAAAGGTGCCTGTAAAAAGAGGAAGGATGCCAAAGTGTTTTTCTGCGAAGAGGGGGGTCCACTGGGTGTCTGTCAGAAAGTCTATGATAGAGACCTCTTTAAAAAAACCGAAGGTCTCAAAAAAGAGGACGGCAATGATCCCGAGGGTTACAAAAATAGAAAAGAGGGCGCTCAGAAAAAGCGCCCCCTCAATAAATCTTTCTTTCAAGCGTTGAACTCGCTTAGTCATCGCAACTTATTCTCTCCCGGGTCAAGCGGGGGGTCAGGTCTTGAATTTTGACATTTATATCATGTCAAAATTCAAGACCTGACCCCTTTAGCTCTTTAGCTTCCTACTCCTTCTGTAACAGGTTCTCGATCTTGACACCAACCTGGGAACCCTGGCCGCCGAAGACAGAGCCGGTTGTGCGTTTTCTGAATCTCTTCCGGACAAGCTCATAGGCCTTCTCCGGTAATGCGATGTATCCAACCTCTTTGGATAGCGTTCCGCCGTTCTTTGTATAGAATTCCACAAATCTCTGCACCTCTCCTTTATCAGCAGACTGCTTATTCACATAGATAAAGAGCGGTCTGGACAGAGGCTGATAGGCCCCCTTCAGCACATTATCATATTCAGGGAGGAACGCCCCTTTGCCGTTTGCTTCGTTCTCATCATCAATCGGAATCAGTTTCAGCTTGTCTTTGTTCTCCTCGTAGTATGCCACACCAAAGAATCCCAATGCAAGGACACGTATTGAATCATCTAAAATGTAACCATGAGGGTTATCGTTAACTCATTTAAAATGTAACCCACCTTAATTGATACAAGGAGGGTTGCATTATGAGTAAGAAATCCAAAAGGGAATATCTGAAAACCATCTATCCCAGGTA
>JACRHF010000094.1 GCA_016217665.1 Nitrospirota bacterium
TTGACTTTGCCCTGTCAATTTGATTAAAATAAAACATAAAATTAATCATGGAGGAAAGACATGGCAACAATCAACTACATCATCAAGGTCGAGGATGCAAAGATGGCGCAGATCAAGAAGGCATTGGAGACTGCCAACATCAAGGTAATCAGTATTATCGATATCTATAAATCAGGGGGAGATGAGCCGCAGACAAAAGAGGGGGCGGCAAAGGAGAAGGAGACTGCCTGAGCACTCAGGCCTGTCTGAGGGATCTATAGAGACCATCCGGCCCGCCTCTACAGGCTGATGACCCTATCTTTTCCCTGAGACTTGGCCTGGTATAATCCGTCATCCGCCCTCCGGATCAAGTCGTCCATGTTATTCACCTCAGGGTGGGGGTACGTGGAGACCCCTATGCTGACCGTGATCGATACATCAGGTCCCAGGCTGTCAGATCTCGATTTTTTGACCGCATTCCGTATTCTGTTGGCCAGTTTAACGGCATCTTCATTACCCGTATGGGGAAGGATGAGCGCAAACTCTTCACCACCATATCTTGCCACCACGTCAGTCTCCCGGACACACTTTTTGATAACCCTTGCAATCTCCTGCAGCACAACATCCCCGGACTGATGACCGTAGGTATCATTCACATTCTTAAAATTGTCGATGTCGATCATGCTACAGGCGAGATTAGTCCCATATCTTTCTGCCCTCTTGTATTCTTCCTGGAGCCGTCGCACAAAAAACCGGTGATTATACAACCGGGTCATGTCATCCGTGACCGCCATCTTTTCAAGGAGATCTTTCTCCTCTTTTATGATATTGAAGAGCCGGGCATTGTTCAGGGCGACGGCGGTCATACTAGCGATAACCTGAGAGACCTTGATCTCCTTTTCACTAAACTTCTTCTCCTTCCTTGAGGTCCTGAGATAGAGGGCCCCTATCGCCTTTTCAGAATAGTGTATGGGGATAACCATGATAGACCGTATCCCGATGGAGATCAGGTTGTCTCTAACCTCCTTCACGATGGGATCAGCCCCGACATCCTGTATAAGGACTGTCTTTTCATCCTCCATTGCCCTGGCAATCTCCGGATATTTATTCAGGTCTATGGAGAGGGTCCCGAGGTCAGGGTCTTCATAGGTAGACAGGATATGACCGATGTTCATCTTCCTATCGATCAGGATGATAGAACATCTCGTCACCTGCATAATCTCCGAGATCTTTTTTACAATAAGGTATAAGATCTCCTTCCTCTCCATAGTGGAGAAGATGGCCTTATTGATCTCTAACAGGGTTTCTAAATCTTCAATCTTTGAATTGGCCATCAGAGTCTATCCTATATCGATAGTGACAGATATTCCAGCTTTTTCAGCGGCCTGCCTTATTACCTCTGTAACCAGCCCCCGGTGACAGGAGTCTATCCCCTCCCAGCAGGCAAGACAGATCTTCGCATCCGAATTGGCCTTCACCCAATCCTCGATGGCTGAGGCACGCTGTTTCAGGGCTGCGGCCATCCTCTCATGGAACTTATTGAGGTCCTTTGTGCGGTTGTACTCTATCTGGATATCAAAGGTGGGAGCAAATAACCAGAGTATCGGCATCTCCCGGTATTTCTGTGGCCTTGTGGTAGAAATCGCATACACATGATATTCAAGGACAGGAGGTGGAATATTGTCAAAGCTTCGGGTTAGCAGACGCATGCCGTGGATATTACCATAGGTATTGATAAAAAGAAAAGGGGGATTTTAATGTCTTATATCCTTATTGTGTCTTTAGGTTACTGCGGGATTTCTGCGGGACATTGTGGAGAAATATTTCCGACAACAATAGGTTGTTAGGTTTTTAAAAGACAGGCTTCAATAATTCATAACTCATTGTAATATATTGCTATTTACCTTGCACAATAATTGTGCACTAACCATGAGAATGAGCATTTCAGGGTATCCGCAGACCTCAACCCGACACTTTTCCACAGGTTATCCACTGTTGCTGTGGGGAAGTCGGATTGAGAAGGAAACCAATCTGTATTATAATGCCCCGCATGTTCAAAATTCCCTTTTCCATACCCAGGCTGGGACCTGGTTTCAGGGTGGTTGATGCCGGCATCATCCTGTTTGTCCTCTCGATACTCTATCTCATTGTTTATGTGGCCTCCGGATGGAGGGGGGATATCGGCTCCATAGAGATTGACCTCTCACCGGTCAATCTCCCCTCTTATGCACTCAATTCGATCTTCAGGATCCTCGCGGCCTACGGCCTCTCCCTCTGTTTTGCCATCTGGTATGGGTATATCGCAAATAAGAGCCGTCTCCATGAACAGGTCATGATCCCGCTTCTGGATATCCTTCAATCCCTGCCTGTACTCTCCTTTCTGCCAGGGGTCACGCTGGCCATGCTCGCCCTCTTCCCGGGCAGCAGGATCGGTCTTGAGTTATCCGCCATCATCCTGATATTTACAGGTCAGGTCTGGAATATGGCGTTCAGCTATTACAATTCCATCAATACCCTCCCCAAAGACCTGAATGAAGTCGCCTATATCTACAGATTATCCCGGTTTCAAAGGTTCATCCGGCTTGAACTCCCCTTCAGCGCCATAGGACTTGTGTGGAACAGCATGATGTCTGTGGCCGGGGGGTGGTTTTTCCTGATGGCCTGCGAGATGTTTGTCATTAAGGACAGGGATTTCCGGCTGCCCGGCCTGGGTTCCTACATCCACACGGCCGCAGACCAGGGGGATATCGTTCACGTCTTCTATGGGCTTTTGACGATGATCATTATCATCATCTTATTGGACATCCTGATCTGGCGTCCCTTAGTCGCCTGGACGCAAAAATTCCGGTTTGATACCATCGCCGGAGAAGAGGAGAGGGAATCCCTCGTCCTTGACCTCATCCGGAGATCTACAGTCGTCGAAAAGGTGGCAGACTCTTTATCCCGCCTTGGAGATCGGATAGACGGACTCGTGATGACAGAGTGGAAGGAGTCGTCGGGAATGAAGCGCATCCTCAAGATGACCGCACTGGTTTTCTTAGGCCTGTTTTTTATATGGATGCTGGGAAAGGCCATTCTGTTTTTGATCGGGTTGACTATGGGGGATATTTTTCTGATCCTCAGGAGTACAGGGTTTTCCCTCCTGAGGACATCGGCAGCGATCCTCTTAGCCGCGATCTGGACAATCCCTGCGGGTGTATTGATCGGGATGAATACCCGGGCGGCAAGGATCCTTCAGCCCTTAGTCCAGATCGTGGCCTCGATCCCGGCCACGGCCCTCTTCCCGGCGATCATCCTGGTCCTGATCAAGATGGGCGGGGGGCTGGACATCGGGGCCATATTTCTCATGCTCCTCGGTACGCAGTGGTATATCCTCTTTAATGTCATCGCCGGGGCATCGGCGATCCCCCAGGAGCTGAGGGAGGCTGGAAAGATATACGGGCTGCGGGGCCTTAGAAGGTGGAGGGTCTTGATTTTACCGGGGATATTCCCTTATCTTATTACCGGTCTGATTACCGCAACAGGCGGGGCGTGGAATGCCACCATTCTCTCGGAGTATGTCACCTTTGCCGGGAGGACGATGACAACCCCCGGGCTGGGGTCATCCATCAGTATGGCAACCGCCTCCGGGGATTTCAGGATGCTCTTAGCCAGCACCGTCGCCATGGCGCTCTCCGTGGTGAGCATCAACAGGCTCCTCTGGAAAAGATTGTTTATTTTAGCGCAGGAAAAGTATAGACTGGACTGATGGCTATCATCCTTGAGGCAAAGAATATCTTTAAGTCGTATCCCATGGGGAGCGGCAAGAACCTAAGCGTCCTTGAGGACATCAATCTCCAGGTGGCAGAGGGGGAGATCGTCTCGCTCCTCGGGCCAACCGGTGCAGGAAAGTCCTCCCTCCTCAGGATCCTGTCAGGCCTTGCAAAGCCGTCAGAGGGGATGGTGCTCTACCACGGGGTCCCCTTAGAGAAATCAAACCCCAATATCGCCATGGTATTCCAGAACTTTGCCATATTCCCCTGGTTGACTGTCCTTGAAAATGTGGAGGTCGGGTTAAAGGCAAAGGGGGTCCCCGGGGATACGGCACGGGATAAGGCGATCAAGACCATTGACCTGGTCGGTCTGGATGGGTTTGAAGAGGCATACCCGCGGGAGCTTTCAGGGGGGATGAAACAGAGGGTGGGGCTCGCCAGGGCCCTGGCCATGGAGCCGGAGATCCTGTTCATGGATGAGCCCTTCTCGGCGCTCGATGTCCTTACGGCAGACAATCTCAGAAACGAGGTGATGGACCTGTGGCTGGAAAAGAAGATGCCGATCAAGTCCATCATCCTGATCACCCACAACATTGAAGAGGCGGTCTTTTTCTCTGACCGGGCGGTTGTGATGAGACACAATCCCGGAAGGATCCGGGCGGATATCCAGATCATCCTCCCTCACCTGAGGGATAAGGACTCCAAGGAGTTTAAATATCTCATAGACGAGATCTATGCCATCCTCACCCGGCCGGCCAAAGAGGTCCCATTCCTCCTGAGAAAAGAGAGGTTTCAGTTCCTCCCCCATGCCAAGATTGGTGCCATCAGCGGACTGTTGGAACTCGTCCATGATATGGGGGGGAAGGTGGACATCCCGGTCCTGGCATCAGACCTCAGCATGGAGGTGGATGACATATTCCCGCTGACAGAGGCCGCTGTCTTTCTGGGGTTTGCAGAGATAAAACAAGGGGACATCCTGCTGACAGAACAGGGGAAGGTCTTTGCCGAGGCGGATCCCCTTCAAAAGAAGGAGATATTCCGGGAGACGGCCCTCTCCAATATCCAGTTGATCAAACAGATCGTCCAGGTCCTCTCGACATCCACCAAACACCGGATGTCAGAAGACTTCTTTATCGAGATCCTCCAGAACTATTTTACAGAAGAGGAGGGATGGAACCAGCTTGAGACCGCAATCGACTGGGGAAGATATGCAGAGCTCTTCGCCTATGACTTAGACACAGGGGAGATCTATCTGGAAGAAATTGTCAGTTAATGAGTCCTTCTTCATATCCCCGCTGACCCATTCATCAGTCTGACGACTGCCGCAGTTTCAAAGAAATCGACGATGCTTATACCGCAAAAATCCTGCTGTAGCCTGAAGCAGTTTTCGATGTCAAGATTCAGGGCATGACAGAGGATGACCCTGTTCACCCCTGCATGAGTAAAGAGGATGACCTCTTCACCCTTATGCATCTCAAGGATAATCTCTAATTCCTTCCATATCCTCTTTTGCATATCAGAGAGAGGTTCACCCTCAGGGGGACATGTCCCTGCAGGATCTATCATCCAATTTTTCCACAGATCACTATATTTTGCCTGGACTTCATCGGGGGTTAGACCTTCCCAGAGACCGAAGTCTCTCTCTCTGAATGCCTTTGTGGGTATTATTTCCAATCCTAAAGAGGAGGCAATCATCTTTGCCCCCTCACAGGAACGTTTCAGGTCACTCGAGTAGATGGCACGGACGGGTTTATCCCTGAACAACTCTGCAACAGCAATAGTCTGGGCTATCCCTTCAGGAGATAATTCAATATCTGTGTGCCCATTATAAACACCGGTATGTGAGTTTACAAGGTGACCATGACGGATTAAATATACCCGCGTATAATCTTTCATTTTAATTGTGAGATGATCAAGATAACCAGGAGTACCGTCACCTCATTCACCTCATTGACTGCCCCTAAGACATCACCTGTAACCCCACCCAGCCTTTTCTTAAAGTAAATAACCCCGATGAGGGTGATACCACCTATGAATGCGATGACAAGAATGCCTCTCCATCCCATCATTACTCCGGCAGTTGCAGATGCAAACATGGTGGCCGTCAGCAGGCTCAACGGTGAAACAGTCTCAACAAAATCTTTTCCGGTACCTCCGCTCATTCGTGCATATTCAGATAAACAGGCCGTCAGCACCATAGACCACCTCGACAGCAGCGGCATTAACAACAGGGCGGCATACTTTGCTCCATGAGGAAGCGCCTGAGGATATGATATCAGCGCTGTGTATTTAAGCCCGATAATAATAATAAGACTTACTGCACCGATTGCCCCCACTCTGCTATCCTTCATGATTGATAGGGCATCTTCCCTGGTCTTTCCGCCATACAGCCCATCAAATGTATCTGCAAGTCCGTCTAAGTGTATCCCGCCGGTAATCAGGGCAAGAATCGCAATCAGTATGAAATCCACAACAGCCCCTGGCAGTATGGACGACAGCACAACATCTGTAGACACAAGTACTCCCCCGATAACTGCTCCGGCAACGGGGAAGAAGGCCATTGCCTTTCCCATATCTGCCGGCCTTAATTCTCCCTTTACTGGAATGGGAAGAACTGTCAGGAATCCCAAAGAAATGGACAACGGTTTTATCACTCTATATCCCCTTTTCAGGTCATGGCAGACAGTACCAGCAGGATGATTGACCCTGTTAAAAACATTAATATGGATGAAACTATCATAATTCTGTTTGCGCCTATAATGTGTCCCTCAGAGAAATCATGCCTTAATTCCCCGATGAATGGCCGTGAAGACGGAACTCCCTGATAATAGTTAACTCCACCTAATTGTACCCCCAGTGCTCCGGCAACGGCGGCCTCTGGTATTCCGCTATTGGGGCTTGGGTGGTTTTTGCGATCATGAAGTACAGTTCTAAGGGAATTCCTCAAGCCCTTACCGCATAGCAGGGCGGCTATTGGAATTAAGAAACCTGATATACGCGCCGGTATGTAGTTTGCCAGGTCATCCAGCCTTGCCGAGGCCCAGCCAAGATCAATATATTTCTCATTTTTGTAACCGACCATGGAGTCAAGGGTGTTAATAGCCTTATAGGCAATGGCCAGGGCCGGGCCGCCGATCATGGCATAAAAGAGTGGAGAGATAACCCCGTCAACAGAGTTCTCGGCAATTGTTTCAACTGCGCCTCTTATTACCTCTCCCGAATCAAGATGATCTGTATCCCTTCCAACAATCATGGATAGATTATTCCGTGCGGCTATCAGGTTATTATTCCGCAGGTCCTTATATACCTTCATGCCCTCATCATAGAGAGATCTTGTTGACAATGTTGTATACATAATGATGACGGATATTATAAATCCTGCAGGGTCACTGAACCTGTAAGCAAGAAGGATTGCTGAAAGAGAGAGGGCTAAGGCAGTGGATACTACAATGAATGTCAGTAAGACAGCGCTTAATCTTAATGGCAGCCCCGTTTTTCTCAAGCCTGTCTCGATGAAATGAACAGCCCTTCCAATCCACCGTACCGGATGAGGCAGCCAGTGCGGGTCACCTAAAATGATGTCTAACATAAA
>JACRHF010000095.1 GCA_016217665.1 Nitrospirota bacterium
AATCCCTATCCCGAAGGCCTTCAAGGAAAATTTACCGGAGAAGACGTTTCCCACAACCGCAAAACCCAGCATCAGCTTACTTACATCATAACAATACTTGGAGAGGTTGTCTATCTGTTTCTTGTTCATCATCCTATCTCAATGAGCAATGTCTATGCCATAGATTGGCTGCGGTATAACCAATTGATTTCATATAGGCTCTTTTGATATGATGCAGTATGTGCTTTCCAAATCTGCACAGAGGTCTGTGCAGGAAGGATTGTAGTTGCCCAATTTATTGGGCACAAGGATAAGGAATTACAAGGGGAAACTCGCATGAAGGCACTGATTACCAGCGGCGGCAAGGGGACAAGGCTCAGGCCCATCACGCACACGAGCAACAAGCACCTGATTCCCATTGCCAATAAGCCCATGATCCACTATGCCATCGAGGCGGTGGCCGGGGCAGGGATTCAGGATATCGGGATTGTCTATAATCCGGATACCGGTGATGAAATCAAGGATGCCCTTGGGAACGGGGGGCAATGGGGTGTCCGGTTGACCTACATCCTCCAGGAGGCCCCGATGGGGTTGGCCCATGTGGTCAAGGTATCGCAGGACTTTATCGGGGGTGAGCCCTTTGTCTTTTATTTAGGCGACAATGTGGTGGTAGGGGGGATCACGCGTTTTATTGAGGACTTCAAACGGGAGGGTTCTAACTGCCACTTGGTCCTCTCGAAGGTGCACGATCCGGAGCGGTTTGGTGTGCCTGAGATCAGGGATGGGAAGATTGTCAGTGTTGAAGAGAAACCCAAAAAGCCAAAGAGTCAATATGCGGTGACAGGGATTTACATCTATGACTCCTCTGTCTTCGAGGCGGTCAACCATATCAAGCCGAGTGCGAGGGGGGAGCTTGAGATCTCGGATGCGCATGACTATCTGATCGGGCATGGATACAAGGTGGGGTATTCTGAGATTACGGGATGGTGGAAGGATACAGGGAAGCCTGAGGACCTCCTTGAGGCGAACCGGTTGACGCTCGACAGGGTCATCGGGGATGATGAACCGGTCATCAATGGGGATGTGGATGAGGACTCAGACATTGCAGGCAAGGTGATCATCGGGAAGGGGGCAAAGATTATCAAGAGCAGTATACGAGGGCCGGTGATCATTGGAGAGAATACGGTCATCGAGAACAGCTATATAGGGCCGTTTACTTCGATATATTATGGATGTCATATCAAAAATAGCGAGGTGGAGTACAGCATTGTGCTGGAGAAGTGCAGGATCATAGATGCAGATGTCCGGATCGAGAGGAGTCTGCTGGGCCGGGAGGCAGAGATCGTGAAGTGTTATTCGAAACCCAGGACGCAGAAGTTTATCATAGGAGATCAGAGCATCGTGGAGCTGGTGTGACTGCGAAGCAGTCATCCTGAGGGCGAATGCCCGAAGGATCTGATACATCAGTGGCAATCAGATTCTTCGCTTCGCTCAGAATGACAAGAGAGAAAAAACAGGTTGCAGGGAGATTTTCTGGGTCCCCAGAAAGTGAGAATGTGCCTGCGAAATAGGCGGGGTAAGAAAACCCCGCCTATCGATAAGTGGGATATTTTTCGCTTCGCTCGCAGTGCTTGCATTGAGCGAAGCGAAAAATGCAAGCACTGCCCTGTCCCGCTACTTTTGAGGATTCAGGGATATGGCATTGTTCGGTAAAATATTCGGTGGTGGCAGACCTCATAAAAAGGCCCTGATCATCGGGCTTGATGGCGTCCCGTATACATTGATGAAGAGGTTTGTCAATGAGGGTGTGATGCCGAACACCGCAGCGCTCATTAAGACCGGGACGCTATGCCGCATGACGACCTCGCTCCCCGAGGTCTCCTCCGTGGCCTGGACTTCGTTTATGACCGGCGTCAATCCCGGGAGGCACGGTATCTACGGGTTCATGGACTTAAGGCCCGGAACCTACGATATGTTCTTCCCGGATTTTAAGTGCGTCAAGGCAGAGACCCTGAGGGGGGTTCTTGGAAGGTCCGGGAGGCGCTCCATCGTGATCAATATCCCATCCACGTATCCTGGCCGGTGAGCTGAATGGTATTCTGATTTCCGGATTTGTGGCGATTGATTTAAAGAAGGCGACATATCCACAGTCGTATGTCCCTCTGTTGGAGCAGATGAAATACAGGCTTGATGTCGATGCGAACAAGGCAAGGGAATCCATGGACCTCTTTGCGGAAGACCTCAGAGAGACCCTGAGGAGGCGGGAAGAGGCCCTCTTGCACTTCATTGAAAAGGAGGAGTGGGACCTCTTCATTGCCACCATTGCCGAGACAGACAGACTGCACCATTTTCTATGGGCGGCATCGGATAATCCGGCGCATCCATATTATGGATTCTTTATCGAGATCTATCGCTGGATAGACCGGATCATCGGGAAGTTGTATACAAAGGTCGGCAAGGAGACCGCCGTATTCATGGTCTCAGACCACGGGTTTACCCATATCCGGAGTGAGGTGTATCTCAACAAATGGCTTGAGGAGGAGGGTTATCTGAGCTTTATAAAGACCCCGCCCGAGTCTTACAGGGGACATCGCAGAGGGGACAAGGGCATTCAATCTCGATCCGACCAGGATCTATATCAACCTCAGAGGGAAATATCCAAAGGGCAGTGTCGAGCCCGGGAGGGAGTATCAGGCGCTCCGCGAGGAGATCAAGGGGAAGCTCGAATCTCTTCAGGTGGAGGGTCAGGCGGTGGTTAAGAAGGTCTATTATAAAGAGGAGATATTCAGCGGCCCGGAGATTGAGTTTGCCCCGGACATCGTGGTCCTCTCCAATTATGGATTTGATCTGAAGGGATCGATCAACAAGACCGCTGTGACCGGCAGGAGTATTTTTACCGGGATGCATACCCAGGACGACGCCTTGTTCTTTGCAAGCAAGGAGAGTATAGAAGAGGATGTGAATATCGTGGATGTGATGCCGACCGTCCTTGCGGCCATGGGTGCGGCGCCGGGGCAAAGTCTGGACGTCCGGGTGGTGTAGGTAAAATAAGTCCGATAAATTCGGCATGTCATGGGAGCCCCATAAATTGGGCAACTACAGATGCAGTTGCCATCCAGTGTTTGTAGTTGCCCGATTTATGGGGCATACAAAGGAGGCTTGATTTGATTCGCGACGTCAAAATAAAAAAGCTGAAGCTTCTCCCGGATGACCGTGGTTTTCTGATGGAGATGCTGCGGTGCGATGATGAGGTCTATAAAGGCTTCGGACAGGTCTATATTACCGGCTGCATCAGGGGTGTGGCGAAGGGCTGGCATTATCACAAGGAGCAGACGGACCACTTTGTCTGTGTCTACGGCAAGGCGTTGGTCGTGCTCTGTGATCTGAGGGAAGGGTCGCCGACCCACGGCCAGTGTCAGGAGTTTTTCTTAGAGGCCCCGCCTGCGGTCAATCAGCGGGACAGGGCAGTGCTTGCATTTTCCGCTTCGCTCAATGCAAACACTGCGAGCGAAGCGAAAAATGTCCCGCCTATCGGGATGGATGAAATGACAAATATGACCGATAGTCGGGGTTTTCCAACCCCGCAAGAGGAACCCGTTGGCGGGCAAATTTTGCTGCAGATCCCGCGTCTTGTCATGCATGGATTCACGGCCTATGAGTGCGATGAGGCGAGGATAATCAATGTCCCGACGCTTCCATACAGATATGAGAAGCCGGACGAATACAGGTATCCATGGAATAGCGGGGAGATACCGTATAAGTGGCCGGCGTATGTGACAAGAGGAGGATGATTCTCATTTGTCATTCTGAGGCCTGCGTTAGCAGGCCGAAGAATCTGATTGCTTCGATGTCAGATTTTTCGCTTCGCTCAGAATGACAATACAAAATGACAAATACAGTAAATAGGATGACGGGTTTAGGGTTCAAATGCTGGCCTGTATGACCGGCATTTCCTATCCGGCAATCGGACAGAGTCTACGGAGGAATTATGAAACTATTAGTGACCGGCGGCGCCGGGTTTATCGGGAGCAATTTTATCCGGCATATCCTCAACAAGTATCCGGATTACCATATCACAAATCTCGACAAGCTGACCTATGCAGGGAATCTCGATAATCTCAAGGACATCGACGGGCGTCCAAACTACAGATTTCTCAGGGGGGATATCTGTGATGCAAAGACGGTCTCAGAGGCGGTTCAGGGTGTGGATGCGATCGTCAACTTTGCGGCAGAGACCCATGTGGACCGCTCTATCCTGGAACCGGGCAGCTTTATCCAGACGGACATCTATGGCACCTATGTCCTGCTGGAGGCCGTCAAGGCACACGGCATTCAACGCTATATCCAGATATCTACAGACGAGGTCTATGGGAGCATTGAGCAGGGTTCTTTCACAGAGGCAAGTCCTGTGATGCCGAGCAGTCCCTACTCCGCCTCAAAGGCGGGTTCGGATATGCTGGTTCATTCTTACTGGAAGACCTTTCACCTCCCGGTGATTATCACCCGGAGTTCCAACAACTATGGTCCCTATCAGTACCCGGAAAAGCTGATCCCCCTGTTTATTACCAATGTGCTGGAGGACAGGCCCCTCCCGCTGTATGGTGACGGGCTCAATGTGCGGGATTGGATTTATGTAACGGATAACTGCGCGGCCATTGACCTTGTCCTGCACCGGGGCAAGGAGGGAGAGGTCTACAACATCGGCGGCGGGAATGAGAGGACAAACATCGAGATTACAGAGATCATCCTACGGGAACTTGGCAAGCCAAAGGACTTGATCAAACGTATTAAAGACAGACCCGGACATGACCGGCGTTATTCGATAGATTCATCAAGGCTTGTGTCCTTAGGCTTTGAACCTCAGTATGGATTCGAAGAGGCAATGCAAAACACCGTGAGATGGTACCGGGAAAATGAATGGTGGTGGAAGAAGGTCAAATCTGAAGACTTCAAGAGGTTTTATAAAAAGGCCTATGGCGAGGTTGAGTGGTAACAGGATAAGCCTCTCTCAGTCAGATTCGCGTATACACTGGGGCTCCGGCGAGATCGGCGGTCCGCGTCACGAATACAGGGAGGCCCTGATGCTGAGGCTTCTCAGAGGCGAGTTGCCGGGTGGGGGCGTGGTCTTAGATGCAGGATGCGGGAGCGGGAGCCTCCTCTTTAAGCTGGGAAGATTTGATTGCACGGTCCATGGCATAGAGCAGTCCGAAAAATTCGTCGGGATGTTGCAGGCCAGGGTGAGGTCTTCCGGCATCACCAAGAAAATCAGTGTCAGGCAGGGGAGTGTTATGAAAATCCCTTATCCGGATAAGACCTTTGACGCCATTGTCTCAGGAGAGGTGTTGGAACATGTCCCGGATGACGTGAGTGCCATCACGGAGTTTCACAGGGTACTGCGGCCGGGCGGCATTTGTGTCGCATCTGTCCCGGCATCCCCGGCCTTATGGGATCTGAGTGATGAGTGGGCAGGCCACCTCAGGAGATATACCAAAGAAGGGTTGATAAACCTCTTTGAGAAGGAAGGGTTCATTATAGAGGATGTGAGATCCTGGGGGTTCCCATTTGTGAGATTGTATCATCGCTTCTTGTACATGCCTCATATCAGGAAGAGGATATCCAGCGCATCTGAGGACGCTGTTACTCCTCCTGATGCCGGCAATCACCGCTGGATGGTAAGGGTGCTTGGCATGATCTTCAGGCTTGATTCCCTCTTCCAGTGGACGCCCTTTGGAATGGGTCTGATACTCAAGGCCCGTAAGCCCTGTGCAGAGACTTAAGATATTTCTTTTAATTGCAGCGGTCTCCTCTGCCGTCTATGCCAATTCTATTTTCAACTCCTTCCACTTTGATGATCAGCACTATATTGTAACCAATCCGTATATCACAGACCTCTCCAATATCCCCTCCTTTTTTAAGTCCACCAGATATTCCAGTTTTGAGATAGTCTTCACCGGGCATTACAGGCCCCTCCTGGTGACCTCCTATGCCCTGAATTATGCCGTTGGGGGGCTCAATCCTGCAGGGTATCATGTAGTGAATCTATTGTTTCATGCGGGATCGGCCTTTCTGGTGTTTCTGATATTGGAGGCGATGTTAGGTAGCAGTGAGCAGGCAGCTCTTGTCTCAGCCCTTATCTTTGCCGTCCACCCCTTTAACTCAGAGGTCGTCAACTACATCACGGCACGCTCCAGTGTGATGTGCGCTTTCTTTTATCTCCTGGCCTTTTACTGCTGGGTAAAGTTTAGAAGTCAGAAGTCAGAAGCAAGAGGCAAGAAGCAAGAAGCAAGAGGCAAGAAGCAAGAGGCAAGAAGCAAGAAGCAAGAAGCAAGAGGCAAGAGGCAAGAAGCAAGAAGCAAGAGGCAAGAGGCAAGAGGCAAGAAGTTAGAAGATAGAAGCAAGATGGTTTTATTTGGCTTCTTACCTCTTGCTTCTTGCTTCTATTTTTTCTCTCTCCTTTCTTTCGCCCTTGCCATACTCACCAAGGAGATCGCTATCACGCTGCCGATGGTGTTTTTTTTGTATGACCTTTATTTCCAGAAAATGGCGGGACAGGGCAGTGCTTGCATTTTTCGCTTCGCTCAATGCAAGCACTGCGAGCGAAGCGAAAAAAGTGCAGTGCCCCGAAGGGGGCACAATAAAAAAATGCTTTCCTTACACTTCAAAGAATCTCCACAACAAACTGCGGAGATTCTTCAATGTTCCGCCTATCGTAATAAGACCGTAATCAATCTCATTGCATACCTGCCCTATATTTTACTGGTGATCATCCCGTATCTCCTCTATCGCATCTATTCATTTGGCAGAGTGATGGGTGGAGAACCCCGTGATTTTTATACGAACCTGTTGACCCAGCCCAGAGTCCTGTTGAGATATTTACAACTCCTTTTTCTTCCCGCCGGTCTTACGATTGAACACACGATTGCCTCAGCCTCTGAAATCTATAATGTCTTCGTCATCCTGCCAGTCCTCGCTCTCATTGTTCTTGCAGTCGCGGCATATCTCTTATTCAGAAAAGCGGGGGAGTGGAGGGTGCTCTCCTTTTTTATGGCATGGTTTTTTATCACCCTGCTGCCGACCACACTGATCCCGTTGAATGCGATATTACAGGAGAACAGGGGTTATCTGGCAGGGATCGGGTTCCCGATCTTTGCAGGGATCTGTATAGGAAGGCTGCCACGCCGGGCCTCGGTGCCGCTCTTACTGGTCGTAGTATCTCTTTGTTCCATTGCCACTATCCAGCGGAATCAAGTCTGGAAGGATGAGTATACCCTCTGGAGGGATGCTGTAGATAAGGCCCCCTATTCTGCAAGGGCCCATGATAATTTAGGTCTTGCCCACATCACCAGGGGAGAGTATGGACGTGCCATCGATGAATTCAACAAGACCATAGAGATTCAACCCCGCTACTACCTTGCCTACTATAATGCCGGGGTGGTGTATCAGATGCAGAACAATCTGGATTCCGCCAAGTCTTCATATGAGGCCTGTCTCAGGATTAATCCGCAATATTTCCGTGCCTACTACAACCTTGGTATCTTATTCAAGAAGGCAGGTGAACTGGATCAGGCAATCTCGAACTATGAGAAGGCCATCTCACTCGACCCGCGCCACCCCTTCGTGTACAACAACCTCGGTGTTGCTTTTACAGAAAAGGGGGAGAGAGACAAGGCGGAGTCCGCCTTTAAAAGGGCGACTGAACTTGATCCAGAATTTATAAAGGCATATTTTAACCTTGGGAATCTTTACTATAGGACAGGGAGGCATAACCTTGCGGCAGAGGCGTATCGCACGGTATTAAAGCTGCAGCCGGATTACAAGGAGGCGGAGAGGATGCTCAACGCTGCCATGGGCACGGGGTCAGGTCTTGAATTTTGATATAGTAAACATATCAAAATTCAAGACCTGACCCCAAACCAAATAGGCGGGATTTTCTAATCCCGCCGCACATAGCGTAGAATAAAGAATGATGCAAGTGATATAACAAATGCAGCAGAGAGCCCTGCTGCGAGTTTTTGCAGCAACGTGGCGTACACAAAAAACCAGGCGGTGCCAACGGCAGGGAGGAGGGCTATTCTCACTGGAAATTTTAAGTATCCATGATTTGCTATAAAATGGGCCAGCGGAGGACTGAACCGGTAGTATAATGATACAAACCACCTCCCAGGGCTATGTGTCAAAAGATACTGATCCCGGAACTCCCTGAGTGCCTCCACGTGCCGCTCAAACGGGCTCCCATAGGCCGCCGTGGCTATAAAACATGCCTCTCCAAGCCGCTGCCCGGCGACCAGCAGGGACTGTAGATCCAGGAAACCTCCAATGAAAAAGATATTATACTGATCTTTGGCAAGCGCATTTCGACTGTCTTGCCAGAGAAGATAGACATGCCCTTCGTTATCTATGGACATCACCGGGTTAACAGAGTCACCAGACGGCACAGGATAATCAAGTCTTATATCCGGATCTTGCCATGAATTTTCCTTACCTTTCCCGATGGAAAAATTAAAAAAGATGTCTGATGTGCCGGAGCGGTTATCGAGCCAGGCCACAAACATATCTCCCAAGTTGTCGACCTGGATTAAGGGAGACGATGCGTTTGTATCCCCTGCGGG
This sequence comes from Nitrospirota bacterium, assembly GCA_016217665.1. Classification (GTDB taxonomy): domain Bacteria; phylum Nitrospirota; class 9FT-COMBO-42-15; order HDB-SIOI813; family HDB-SIOI813; genus JACRHF01. The sequence goes on from JACRHF010000095.1 coordinate 8,589, forward strand.
TATCCCGGTATCCAGACGGATATTTCCCTTTGTGTCGAGAAAGGACCTCCCAAAGTCCACAGAATGGTTGAAGTATATATTGTCATTAGGATCGATAAGCTTAGAAGCCCCGCGATTGTCTGTCCACACGATGCCAATCACCCCTTTGGTGTTATTGGCGATGGCTACATCAACTACCTGAGCCTTTATCTTGGGAGTATCTATACGCTGGTCCTTTTCATCCCAGTTGGCGCCAAAGTCTAATGAGCGATTAAAATAGACATCCCTTGTCCCATCTGAGGCAAATTCCTCCCCCCTCGCTGCCCGTCCTGCATTGTCCAGCCACGCTGCATAGACATGTCCACTGGAATCACTGCTGATTGCCGGAGGCGAAAAGAACAGGTATCCGCCAACAGGCGCTGTGTCGATACGGACTGCCTTTGAGCCCCACTTTGCGCCATGGTCACTGGATACATTAAAGTATATTCCAGGGAATACCTCCTCTTCAGGTATGTTCCTGTTATCCTGCCAGGCCACATAGACATGGCCCCCCTTATCCGTTGAGATGACAGGATATATAGCAGGGAATGTCCCTGTGGATATCCCGGTATTGATCCGCTCCTCGGGGGTCTGATAATAGGTGATGGGGTTTCCAAAGGTTGGTTTGATGCTAAAGTCTACATGAAGTGATCTGAAGTATACCTCATAAACACCGGCCTTGTTCCTGTCATCATTCCACACGGCATAGACGTTTCCATTTTCATCACAGGCGATCCGGGGGTTGATGGAATTCCCTACAGCGGGATTGTCTGAATCAAGACGTTCATCCGTAAATTCGGGATACCATGATAGACCATAATCTTCGGAGTACCGGAAATAGATGTCGAGTTTTCCCGTCCCGGCCTTAAACGCCCTGTCGTCGCCCCATACGACATAGACATGTCCAGAGTTGTCAGAGCAGATATCAGGGGACAGTGCATCTCCTGGCTCGGTACCCTGGGGCCGTGGAAAACCGGTGGGGATGGGAACAGCACGCGGCTGCCACCCTGTCTCTGAAAAGAAGGTGTTTGCATAGATACTCGGAGACCCTCCCCTGTTGTCACTCCACGCGACGTACACATGTCCATTCTGGTCTACACCCATCCGGGGGGCTATGGCATTGTTCGGGGTGGAGAGCACAGGGAGGTCCACCCTTGTATCCCTGGCATCAAAATCTACGGCAGAGGCGGTACCGTACAGCAGAACAGATGACAGAATGGCTGTGACTATGAAAACGCGGCCTTTGGACATTTATAGAACCTCTTCCCTTACCCTGTTGAACATATCGATATATTCCCTGCTCCCATAATCCGGATAGGTGTGGGGAAGGGATTGATAACTCTTGCCTCTGTAATAGAGCGTGACCTCGGCGTATATCCCATTTCCAATATAGATCCTGTGACAGTAGTTCTTTGTTGATGCAAGCACTACCTTGGCTAAGGTCAGGTACCCCGGGTCTATGTTAATAGGCCTCCCGGGTATAGCGGCATCGGCACTGGTTCTAAAATCAGCCTCAAGGTCGTTGGTCATATTCTTGATGTTAGAAAGGGTGTCAGGCAGTATATGCCTCTCAAAAAAGAGAAACTGCCTCTTTAAGCCTGTCCCCATCTCCTTCTTATAATATCGCGTATGGGCCCAGGGGGATATCTCACTGACAAAATCCACAGGTCCGAAGGACAGCGATAGCCTTTCTCTCGCGGCATGGATAAGCCTTTCCTCCCTGCTGAGCAGGGCTGTAAACAGCTTGGCCTCTTCAACCGGTTTTATAAGACCCATAGAGATAGAATAATCTATATTGCAAGAATTGTGCAAGTGAGAGAGTCTGGCTAATGATATCCTCGTGAAAAGTTTCGACAGCGGACGGCTTCGTAAAAAACTCCATCACCCACAAAAGTGGGTACCTGAAGGCGCACAAATCCTGAGGAATGAGGCGTACTTGTAGTTACGCCGCAATGACGAAGGATGCAGTGCAACGCCGCACGACCCATTGCATTTACTTCGTAGCAATGGGTACCCCGCTTTTTACGAAGCCGTTAATAGTTGTTTAATAATTACAAGCCTGCTATAATTACCTAATTTATTTTTATAACCCAGAATAATATCAATGAGCATTCAGAAAAAGGTGATCATAGCCATACTGGCGACAGGTTTTATCGCCCTTTCCATAGGGCTATCCCTGACATACTATCAGGTGAAAAATATCCTGACAGAGGCCATAGGCAGGGACTTCGCAGAGATTGCCAAGAAGTCTGCCGAGAGATTTGACGTGGCCGTGAAGGAAGAGATCGATACGTTCCGGAGGATGTCGGAGGATCCGGCCTTAATCAAGGCAGTAAAGGAAAAAGACAAGGATGCCATCGGGCTATATCTCACACACTATCTTAACTACGCAGAAGAAAGGCAAGAACACCTTGCAATCTTCGTTGTCGATGCGGAGGGCAGGATTATTGCCGATGGTAAACGGATGCCAGAGAACAAGCCTGATCAGCCGGATGAGACCTGGTGGAGGGTGGTCTACAGCGGCGGCGCCGGAAAACTCTATGCCAGTGATATCTATCTCGATAAACTGACCGGCAATAAGGCATTCGATCTCGGCGTCCCTGTTTTCGATGCTGCAACAGGCAGGATCACAGGCGGTATCCGGACGATTATGAACGTGGATGCCTTCTTCCATTTCATCAGGGATACGAGTTTCGGGGAGACAGGGCACGGCATGATTGTGGACTCTGAGGGCACCCCCTTGATATGTTCCATCCTCCCCCTTGTGGAACATTCGATGAACAGGCCCCTTATTCATCTGATCACCAGTAAGGGAGGAGGGTGGGGTGTTACTGAGGATGATGCCCATGGAGGGAAAGACTCCATCGTCGGTTTTAGTCCCTTAGTATATATGAACTCCCTTGGCCGGGAAAGCCTCGGAGGCCATCAGTGGTATACATTCATACGACAGGATACTGAAGAGACTTTTACCCCGGTAAACAGGCTCCTGCTGAAGGTCCTCCTTTTTGAGTCCATACTCGTTTTCACCCTCTGTGCCTTCGGCGTTTATATTGTGCGAAGGCTTCTCCTCAAGCCCATCAACATCCTGACTGAAGAGGTGGAACGGATCGGCAAGGGGAACTTTGAGCATAAGATCGATATCCATACCGGAGATGAGATAGAGTCTCTTGCTAAAGGGTTTAACAAGATGGGCGAGGCATTGAAGGGATTCTATTATGATTTGGAAGAGAAGATCAGGGAAAGGACTGCGGCGCTGAAGGCGTCAGAGACAAAGTACAGGGCGTTGATGGAGCAGGCCTACGACGCGATATTCCTTGTAAACCCGGACAATGGGCGGATTATGGAGGTAAACCTGCAGGCAGAGATGTTGACCGGTCTCTCCAAAGAAGAGCTCCTCAATATCAAGTATTGGGATCTGTACCCGCAGCACATGGGGAACCAGGCAGTGGAACAGTTCAATAAGGGGATAAAGAGGGGTTTCACGACCCTCCACGATGTCCCCATCAAGAAGGGAGACGGGGAGACGGCATGGGTGGATATCAGTGCGAGGATCGTCGGATACAATAATGTAAGGGTCTATCATACCGTGATGAAAGATATTACAGAGGGGAAGAAAGAGGAGGAGAAGCTGAGCATGACGAGCGAGCAGCTTGCCCGCTCCACGATGGTGATGCTGGAGCAGGATACGAGGCTTGAGGCGATCAAACAGGAGATGAACTCTCTGATCAAACATCTCAACATGTCGGAGATACTGGTTGTCTTATCGAGGGCAATCGTTGATCTGTTAGGGATTACGAGGATCGCCCTGTTTGAACAGACCGGAGAGGTCATACGGTGCAGTTGGATTCATGGTGTAGAAAACAAAAGACTGCTCCAATTAACAATCTCAACTGAAGAGGATGACCCCATAACCTCTGCCATCAGAGATTTGATAGTTGTAAAGAAGGGGGATAGGGTTAAGAAGAGTCCGATAGACAGATATTTCAAGGACTGGATCGTGTTTCCCCTGCGGGGTAAAGACAGGGTGGTCGGCGCCTTTGTGGCAGATACCAGCGCGACAGGGCAGGGGGAAAAGCTATTGCAGTCTTTTGTGGATGTCGTGGCCATGGTGTTGGAAAAAGATAGTGTGATCAAAAAGGCGAAAAGTACTTGACAGGAAGTATATAAATCAATAAAATATATCGTTTGTGTGAGGAGAGATTAAATGACAAAGACAATTTTTGCAAAGAAGGAAGAGGTAAAAAGGGATTGGTATGTTGTGGATGCAGAAGGGAAGGTCCTTGGAAGACTGGCCACCCAGGTGGCCTCCATCCTCAGGGGAAAACATAAACCTACATTTACTCCCCATGTGGATACCGGCGACTTTGTTATCGTGGTCAATGCAAGCAAGGTGCGGCTTACGGGACAGAAGCGGGAGGACAAGGTCTATTATTATCATTCAGGATATCCTGACGGACTCAAGAGCATCGGGATGGGAAAGCTCCTTGAAAAAGACCCTGAAAAGTTGCTCATGCGTTCCATAGGCGGGATGCTGCCGAAGAACACGCTTGGACGGGAGATGCTGAAAAAACTGAAGGTATATAGCGGGCCTGAGCATCCGCATGAAGCCCAGGAGCCAAAACCATTAACGACAGAAGGCGGGAATTAAACATAGTTATGAGGAGATTATGAGCGTATCCCAATATTATGCAACAGGAAAGAGGAAAAATGCGATAGCGAGGGTGTGGCTAAAGCCTGGGGAAGGGAAGATCATTGTCAATGACAGGAAGGCAGAAGATTATTTCCCACGAATTACCCTCATGGCCACGGTGAAACAGCCGCTCGAAGTAGTGAGTACAACGGATAAATTTGACATCTATGCCAATGTGAGCGGTGGTGGAATTGCAGCGCAGGCCGGTGCCTTAAGGCACGGGATAGCTAAAGGTCTGCTTGAGGTTGACTCGGCATTCAGGGCCCCATTAAAGAAAAAAGGTTTTCTTACCCGGGATTCCCGGGAGAAGGAGAGAAAGAAGTACGGGCAAAAAGGGGCAAGGAAGAAATTCCAGTTTTCAAAGAGATAATATTATAACTCTTTTGTGGAGGGGAAGGTGTGTGTGTAAACCTTCCCCTTTTTTATGCTTGAACTTGCTAATTCCCTGTAGCTTACTGCAGGGCTTTTTGCTGTCATTCCCACGAAAGTGGGAATCCAGTGCTTTGCAGAGGTCTGGATTCCTGCTTACGCAGGAATGACGTTAGGATTGTTTAGATACCCTGCAGTAAGCTGCAGGGTACTTCATTGGGTTCTATGCTTAAGGTAGCGATCGCGGGTGCAAGCGGATATACAGGGGGTGAGCTTCTGAGGCTATTATCCCTGCATCCTTACGTTCAGGTGGTTGCCGTTACTTCGGAGAAGTCTTCCGGCAGACCTGTGGCCGGGATATTTCCTAACCTTAAGGGATTCTTTAACTTAACTCTGCAACCTCTTGAACCACAGAAGCTTGCAGAGAAGGCAGACCTGATATTCACCGCGCTTCCCCATGGAACTTCTATTGGGCCTGTCCGTGAGATGCTTAAGGCCGGGAAGAGGGTTGTGGATTTAAGTGCAGACTTCCGCTTAAGGGACCCCTCCCTGTATCAGGAGTGGTATGGAATAGAGCACACAGACAAAGGGTTACTGGAAACGGCGGTGTATGGACTTCCTGAGCTGTACAGGGAACGGATTCGGGGTGCGGTCCTCGTGGCCAATCCGGGTTGTTATCCCACGGCAAGCATACTGGCATTAGCCCCCTTGCTCAAGAATCGTTTGATACTCCATGAACGGATTTATATTGATGCAAAGTCTGCCATCTCCGGTGCCGGAAGGGCTCCTTCCCTTCCGTACCATTTTCCGGAGGCGCATGAGGGGCTGGAGGCATACAAGGTTGGGACCCACCGGCATACCCCTGAGATAGAACAGGCGCTGTCTGATATCTCAGGAGAGGGCATAAAGGTATCTTTTGTTCCCCATCTCATCCCGGCGAACAGGGGTCTGCTGTGTACTGTCTATGCCCCTTTGGCCTCTTCAATCGAAGTCGAGGGGGTTGTAACCATTTATAGGAAATTTTACGGCAATGAGCCCTTTGTACGGGTCCTCGACCCTGGAGAGCAACCGAATATCCGGGAGGTGAGGGGATCTAATTTCTGCGATATCGGGATTGCCGTTGACAGGCGTAACCGCTGTATCATCGTCACCTCTGCCATTGATAATTTAGTAAAGGGGGCCGCCGGAGAGGCGATCCAGAACATGAACATCATGATGGGTTTTGAGGAGACCACCGGCCTGATGCAGCCAGGGGTTTTCCCGTGAGAAGGAAAATAATCCCCCTTATTCCCCCTTTATAAAAGGGGGAGATTAGCTTCTTCCCCCCCTTTAGAAAGGGGGGGAAGGGGGGATTTGATCGGAGATTTTCTAATGAAAGAGATTAACGGCGGTATCACAGCTCCGAAGGGTTTCCTGGCGTCGGGGATCTATGCCGGCATAAAACGCAATAAGAAGTTGGACTTGGCTGTCCTCTATAGCGAAAAAGATGCGGTGGCTGCCGGCGTCTTTACTACGAATCGGGTAAAGGCCGCCCCCGTGACCCTGACGCAGAGACAGATTAGGAGCGGTGGAGCGAGGGCTGTCATTGTGAACAGTGGAAATGCCAATGCCTGTACCGGCAAGCAGGGAATGTCAGATGCCAGGGAGATGGCAGGGCTTACCGCAGATGCCCTTGGCATTGATAAACGGCTGGTCTGCGTGGCGTCTACCGGAGTTATCGGTGAGCCGCTGCCGATGGAGCGGATAAGGCCGGCCATTAAACTTAGCGTGGACGGACTCAGCGAAAAGGGGGGTGGAGATGCCGCGCTGGCCATCATGACTACAGATACCTTTCCGAAGGAGGCCGCAGTCAGTGGGAAGATCGGAGGCAGGACAGTGACCATCGGCGGGATTGCGAAGGGTTCAGGGATGATCGCCCCTAAAATGGCCACCATGCTTGCCTTTATCTCAACAGATGCGATTATCGGGAGAGAGGCCCTTACAGGAATATTCAAAAACGCGGCAGATCAGACGTTTAATAAAATTACAGTGGATGGGGATACGAGCACGAATGACATGGCGCTCTGTCTTGCCAACGGCATGGCCGGCAACAGGTCTCTGGAGGGAAAGGGTCTTCAGCAGTTCGAAGAGATGCTCAATCATGTATGTACGAAGTTGTCCAGGATGATTGTTATGGATGGCGAGGGGGCTACCAGGCTTGTAGAGGTGAGGGTTATGGGGGCCAGAAGCCGGAGGGATGCGGAGAAGGTGGGCTTTGCCGTAGCCAGTTCAAGTCTGGTCAAGACCGCCCTGTTTGCCTGCGACCCTAACTGGGGGAGGATTATGGCTGCCATTGGATATTCCGGGGCGCATGTACGCGAGGAGGGGATCTCGGTGTCCTTTGATAAGGTCCAACTGGTCCGAAATGGCGCTGGTCTCGGGAAGGAGATCGAGAAAAAGGTCGTTGAAGTAATGCGGCGGAGGGAGTATGCTATTACCATTGACCTGAATATAGGGAGTGCCGGGGCGACGGTATTGACGACGGACCTGACGTATGACTATGTGAAGATCAATGTGGCGTATCGGTCATAAAAGGTGAGGAAAAGGGGACAGATTTATTTTCCTGTTCTCTGGTCTATGTTAAGAGGAAAATAAATCTGTCCCCTTTTCCTTTGTTATTTATTCTTGCAAAATAAGGCAAAGTATGTTAATTTTTTCAGCGAAATCAATAGGAGGGTAATAACGAATGGTTCCAGCAATCAAAGAGCTACTTGAAGCGGGCGTGCATTTCGGGCACCAGAAGAAACGGTGGAACCCGAAGATGAAGAAATATATATTCGGAGAGCGGAATGGGATCTATATCATAGATCTCCAAAAGACCGTGCAGAATTTTGAGTCTGCCTGTGAATTTGTAAAAGAGGTTTCCATTTCGGGGAAACCTGTCCTTTTTGTAGGCACCAAGAGGCAGGCTCAGGAGATCGTAGAGCAGGAGGCCAAAAGGTGCGGGATGTTCTATGTGAACCAGAGATGGCTTGGCGGGATGCTCACGAATTTCCTGACCATCAGAAAGAGTATTGATAAATTGCGCAAATTCGAAAAGATGCGGGAGGACGGCACTTTTAAACAACTTCCCAAAAAGGAGGTTTCAAAGATCGGGAAAGAGATGGATCTCGTGGAGAAGACCTTAGGCGGCATGAAGAATATGGCGGTATTACCCGGCGCTATCTTTATCGTGGATACCAAAAAAGAGTTCATCGCCGTTCATGAGGCAAACAAGCTTGGGGTCCCGGTCGTGGGGATTGTTGATACCAACTGTGACCCGGAACATATTGATTTTGTAATCCCCGGCAATGATGATGCCATCAAGGCCATTAAATTGATCTGTGCCAGGATCGCGGATGTGATTATCGAGGGCAGGGCGATTTATGATGCGAAAGGGGGCGTCAAACGGGAGATGGCAGGACAGGCAGCAGAGGTTGGGATGCCGGCTGCTGCCGGGTCAAAGGCCGAAGCAGAGGAACTGGCAGTTGAAGAGACCGGCGCTGGGGAGGTCTGAATATGGTCGAAGTGACACATGAGATGGTAAAAGACCTTCGGGAAAAGACCGGTGCGGGTATTATGGATTGCAAGAGGGCATTGTCTGAAGCCGGGGGCGATAGGGATAAGGCCCTGGATATCCTGAGACAGAAAGGGCTGGCCATTGCCGCAAAGAAGTCCGCCCGTGAGACCAAAGAGGGTCTCATCAGCAGTTATATCCATGCCGGCGGCAGGATCGGCGTACTGGTAGAGGTCAACTGTGAGACTGATTTTGTGGCAAGGAATCCGGAGTTTCAGGAGCTGGTCAAAGATATCGCCATGCAGATTGCATGGTCCAATCCTTCCTATCTGAAGCGCGAGGAGGTACCCCCGTCAATCCTTGGAAAGGAGCGTGAGATATACAGGGCACAGGCAAGGGAGACAGGTAAGCCTGAGCACGTTATCGAGAAGATCGCTGACGGAAAGATCGAGAAGTTTTTTAATGATTCATGCCTGCTGGAACAGCCTTTCATCAAAGATTCTTCTGTTACATTAAATGACCTGATTTGCCAGAAGATTGCAAAGACAGGCGAAAACATATCTGTGAAGCGTTTTGTAAGATACCAGCTTGGAGAATAATGGAACGGCATAAGGGATTCAACAGGGTCATCCTTAAGGTGAGCGGTGAGGCCCTTATGGGGGAAAAAGGGTATGGGATCGACCCCGTTGTTATTGATTCTGTTGCCGGAGAAATCAAGGAAGTCCATGAGATGGGGGTTGAGATCGCCGTAGTCATCGGCGGAGGGAATATATTCCGGGGTCTGGCGGCGACCGCCATCGGGATGGAGCGGGCCTCTGCAGACTATATGGGGATGCTCGCCACTGTGCTGAACGCCCTTGCCCTGCAAGACGCCCTGGATAAAAAGGGGATTGTGACACGGGTGCAGTCTGCCATAGAGATGAGGGCCCTTGCAGAGCCTTATATCAGGCGACGGGCGATCCGGCACCTTGAGAAAAAGAGGGTCGTTATCTTTGCGGCGGGCACCGGGAATCCCTATTTTAGTACAGACACAGCTGCGGCACTGCGGGCCATCGAGATAGGGGCCGAGGTCATTCTGAAAGGGACTAAGGTAGACGGGGTCTATGATGCAGATCCCATGACCCATAAATCCGCCGTTAAGTTTGAATCGCTGAGCTATCTTGAGGTGCTCCAGAGGGGACTCAAAGTGATGGATGCCACGGCCATATCCCTTTGCAAGGACAACAATCTTCCTATTATCGTGTTCAACCTGAGAGAAAAAGGGAATGTCAAAAGGGTTGTGATGGGGGAGGAGATCGGGACCCTGATAAACTGAAAGGGTTCGAGGGGTCAAGGGGTCAAGTGATAGAAAATATCAAAAATAAGACACGGGAGAAGATGGAGCAGACCCTCAATGTGTTCAGGAAAGAGCTGGGGGCTGTCCGCACCGGCAGGGCCTCATTAGCCCTCTTTGACGGGATGATGGTGGATTACTACGGGACCCCAACCCCCATCGCTCAGGTCGCTTCCCTGTCCATCCCTGAGAGCAGAATGATCGTGATACAGCCCTGGGAGCCGAGGCTGATCCCTGAGATTGAAAAGGCGATCCAGGGCTCTGCGCTGGGTCTGACCCCGGCCAATGACGGGAAGATCGTACGGATTCCGATACCGTCCCTGACTGAGGAGAGGAGACGGGAGATCGTCAAGCTTGTCAAAAAGATGGCTGAAGATGCAAAGGTGGCGGTCAGGAATATCCGAAGGGACTCCAATGAAGAGATCAAAAAGTCCGGCAAGGATGCCGGCATATCCGAAGATGAGATCAAAAAGTCACAGGAGGATATCCAGAAATTAACAGATCAGTATATCCATAAGATCGATGAGATCCTGAAAAAGAAGGAACAGGAAATCATGGAGGTGTAAAAAAGGGGAGATTAGTTCCCCCCCTTTAGAAAAGGGGGCAGGGGGGATTTGATCAAGGGTTTCTGGGAAAATATGGGAAGTGTCCCTAAAACAAAGGAGGATCTGTATGGCCAGGAAAACCGGCATCCATTTACTACGCATGCTTACACTGTATCTGATCTTTGCGATCTTTATCATCTCCGCAATGCCATCGCCTTCATCAGCCATGTTTATCACCTCCGGTGCAGGAGATAATGTGGCGGACAGCATAGGGGATATGGCGAAGGTACAGACCTTTCTTGAATCAAGGCTTGTCCAGCAGAGGCTGACCGACTTTGGCCTGACAGCAGAAGAGGTCTCAAGCCGCCTGAATCAATTATCCCAGGACCAGCTCCATCAGATAGCAACCCACATTGATCAGATCGACTATGGAGGCGATAGCGCCCTCGGTGTGATTATCACCCTCTTGGTCATTGTGATATTGGTCATTGTGATTATGAAGCTTATGGGGAAACAGGTTATTATAAAATAACTAAATGACCTTAGCATTTACAAGAGGAAAGGCCTCAGGGATAGTGAATCCTGGGGTCTTTTTGTTTTGGACGGTCATCATGGTCTCTCTCTCCGGCTGTTCCGTCAGTCATCACTACCCAGGACATTCCCCTGATGCCGGCTATCCGGTGTCTTTTTATATACAAGGGGTGCCCTTTTTCCCACAGGAGGAATTTCAGTGCGGGCCTTCTGTCCTCGCGAGCGTGTTAAATTTCTGGGGAAACAGGATCGTCCCGGAAGAGATCTCTAAGGCTATTTATCTGACGGATATCCAGGGGACCCTGAAGATGGATATGGTGAGTTATTTAAGGCGGTATGGGGGAAGGGGAGGGATTACCGTCTTTGAGACCCAGGGAGATATTGAAGGGATCAAGCAGGATATTGCCGGCGGATACCCGGTGATTACCTTCGTTGATCTTGGGATCTGGGATATCCGGAAGGGGCACTATATGCTGATCGTCGGCTATGATGATGAACGGGGCGGGATTATTGCCTACTCCGGGAGAGAGCGGGACAAATTTATTTCCTATCACCGGTTTTTAAAGATGTGGAAGAGGGGGGGATATTGGACAGTGCGTGTAAAAGGGGATTAACAGTTTTCTATATCTGTCTTGTGAACTTATTCCTCTCTGCCTGTGCCCCTGTCCCCAAGGTGATTGTCCTGCACGACCCCCTCAGTGCAGAGGAACACCTCTCCCTGGGTCTCGGTTATGAGCTGAATGGGGAGTATGAAGAGGCGATAGGGGAGTATGATAAGGCCCTCAGGAAATCTGAGGGAGATGACAGGCCCTTTTACTATATGGCCAATGCCTATTACAAGAAAGGCGAATATGATCTTGCAGAGGAGTACTATCGCCAGGCATTAGAGATTTCACCCGGCAACGGGGATATCTATAATAATCTGGCCTGGGCCTATATGGCCACAGAGCGATTGGATGAGGCCAGGGGTGAGATTGAAAGGGCCCTGAGCATCCGGAGAGACCCCTATTATTTGGACACGTTAGCCAACATCTATGGTAGAATGGGCAAACATGAAGAGGCCGTGGCCGTGATTCAGGAGGCCATTGGTATCACAGAATCTGAGCAGGTGGACCTCCTCTTCAGTGAATACAGACTCCTTGGCGATCTCTATGAACTAATGGGAAAAGAGGATCTGGCTGCCGGGAGCTGGGAAAAGGCTGAGGCTTACAGAAGAAAGCACCCGTGAGTCGGTGAGATTACATAAGAGTTCAAGGCTAATGGTGGTGGGACATTCTCCATTCGCGACTTGCCGGAGCAGTTGGGCACCTGTCAAGGCGAGCAGGCAGGGGAAAGCCAGCCCGAAGAGGCTGGAAGGCTTCCCCGCCTGCGAGTCCTTAGACAGGTCAACTGCGTAGGCCAGGAGCGAAGGGAGAATGTCCTACCACCATGAAACATTGTTGCTAAGAAAAAAATGTCATTGACAATTGCAGAAATAAATCTGTCCCATCTGATCCACAACCTGAATCAGGTGAGATCCCTTATTCCGCCGGCCTGTAAGATACTCGCCGTTGTCAAGGCCAATGCCTACGGCCACGGCATGATCGGGGTCTCAAAGGAGCTGGAAGGCGCTGGGGTTGACATGCTGGGTGTTGCCCATGTTGAAGAGGGAATTTGCCTCAGGGAATCCGGTGTTGATACGGATATCTTAGTCATGGGCGGGGGGGACGAGGCGTACGCATCCGATATCATCCGTTGGCGGCTGACCCCTGTCCTCTATGCCCCCTCCTTTGCGTTGGCCCTTTCAAAGGCGGCTGTCGGGAAAGGTGTGATTGTTCCGGTTCATATCAAGGTGGACACCGGGATGCGGAGGATCGGCGTCACCCCTGAGATGGCGCCGGAGTTTGCCCAATACGTTGCACAGCTTCAGGGGGTGAGGATCGAAGGGATCATGACACACTTTGCTGAGGCAGACCTCCAAAACCGGGAGTTTGTCAGGGAACAGCTTGAGAGTTTCAACGCTGCCTGCCGGGTGATCGAAGGGATGGGGATCCCCCTGCCCCTCAAACACGTGGCGAACAGTGCAGCGGTTATGGATATGGGGGATAGCCACCTCGATATGGTCAGACCCGGGATCATGCTCTATGGATATGTGCCTGCGCCCTTTTTGTCTTCCAGGGCAGATCTGCGGCCTGTGATGACCTTAAAAAGCAGGATACTCTACCTGAAAAAGGTCCCCCCTAAGACAGGGATCAGTTACGCGAGGACCTTTACGACAGGCCGGGAGACCCTTGTGGCAACGGTCCCCATCGGCTATGCGGACGGCTACAGCCGCGTCCTGTCGAATATCGGAGAGGTCATCGTCCGGGGGAATCGTGTCCCTGTGATCGGGAGGGTCTGTATGGATATGACGATGATCGATGTCACGGATGTCCCGGGTGTGCAGGCTGGCGATGAGGTCCTGATCATCGGGGGTGAGGGGAGCCGCCGGATTACGGCCGACGACATCGCGGGCTGGACAGGGACCATATCCTATGAGGTTCTGTGTCATATCGGGGAGAGGGTGGACAGGGTGTATATCAGGTAGCAGTGAGCAGGTAGTAGGTAGCAGGTAGCAGATTAGAAGCAAGAAGTAAGAAGCAAGAAGTGAGAAATGCGGGGGGGGGCAGAAGTCCGGGATGTTTACAAAAGCTGTCATCTATATAGGCAAAAGAACGCTTCAGATTACGGAAGATGCGGGCCGGGGATTCATCATGTTCGGCCGGACCCTCTCATGGTCTGTCAGACCCCCCTTCCACCTGCGCAATATCTTTCAGCAGATGGAGGCGATAGGGGTCAATTCGCTGCCGGTGGTCCTCATCATGGCGATGTTTACCGGGATGGTCCTTGCGATTCAGACCTATACCGGATTTAAACGATTCAATGCAGAGAATTTCATGGGGACGGTCGTGGCCCTCTCCATCACCCGTGAGCTTGGACCTGTCCTTACAGGACTGATCGTGGCAGGGCGTGCCGGGGCGGCCATGGCGGCTGAGCTGGGGACCATGCGGGTCACAGAACAGATTGATGCCCTGGTGACCATGGCCACCAATCCCATAAAATATCTGGTGACCCCCAGGTTCCTTGCCGGTCTTGTGATGCTCCCCCTCCTGACCATTGTTGCAGACTTTGTCGGGGTCATTGGGGGGTATCTGATCGCCGTACACGTGCTGAACGCCAATCCCGTGATCTATATCCGCATGAGCACAAAGTATGTGGAGTTCAACGACATCTACGGAGGGCTGCTGAAGGCCGGGGTCTTTGGGGTCATCATCTCCACGGTCAGTTGCTACAAGGGTTTCTATACCCAGGGGGGCGCAGAGGGGGTGGGAAAGGCCACCACAGGGGCCGTGGTGCTGTCCATGATGCTGATCCTGATCTCTAACTATTTTCTAGCGGCACTGCTGTTCAAGTAGCGCCGGCCTTTAGGACCGGCAGGGTATTTTTACCATGATCGACATCTTAAATTTACATAAGTCTTTCAACCATAAACAGGTCCTTAGCGGCGTGAATCTCCGGATTCATCGTGGCGAGACGATGGTGGTGATCGGGGGAAGTGGGTCCGGAAAGAGCGTGCTGATCAAACATGTCATAGGACTCCTGACGCCGGATGAAGGGAGTGTGGTTGTGGATGGGGTGGATATCTCCCATCTGAGGGAGAAGGATCTGAACGAATTCAGGAAGAAATATGGTATGCTGTTTCAGGCGGCCGCCCTCTTTGACTCTTTAACAGTATGGGAGAATGTGGGATTCGGTCTGATGCAGCACACCCCACTCTCCAGGAAAGAGATCCGGGAGGCCGCAAGGCGTAAGCTGGAGATGGTGGGGCTTAAAGGGGTCGAGGATCTGATGCCGTCGGAACTCTCAGGCGGTATGAGGAAGAGGGTTGGGTTGGCTCGGGCGATTGCCATGGAGCCGGAGATCATTCTTTATGATGAGCCGACAACCGGTCTTGACCCGATCATGGCGGATGCCATCAACGATCTCATCATCGAGATGAAGAAGCGGATCAATGTAACGGCCATTGCCATCACCCATGATATGGTCAGTGCCTACAAGATTGGGGACAGGATTGCGATGCTCTATGAGGGAAGGATACTCGAGGTGGGGACGCCGGATGAGATCAGGAAGTCAGACAATCCGGTTGTGCAGCAGTTTATTACAGGGAGTTCCATCGGGCCGATAAAGGCGGTGTAGCGCAGGCAGAAAATCCCAACGTCATTCCTGCGAAAGCAGGAATCCAGACCACTGCAAAACACTGGATTCCCACTTTCGTGGGAATGACAGAAAGAAACCCTGTAGCAAACTGCAGGGAATTAGCAAGTTAAAGGCGAGGCAGAAAGGAAACGATGCAGAAGCTCACAACAGAGTTCAAGGTCGGGTTCTTTGTTATCACGGCGATGATCGTGCTTGGCTACATGACCTTCAAGATCGGGGAGCTTACCTTTGGCAGGGAAAAGGGATATCGGATATACGGGGTCTTTGCGTCTGTAGCCGGGCTGGATATCAAATCCCAGGTCAAGATGGCAGGGGTGACGGTAGGGTCCATCGAGGGGATTACCCTTAGGGAGGAGAAGGCCAAGGTGGCCATGAAGATCAACCCTGATGTAAAGATCAGAAAAGGGGTGGTTGCGGCCATAAAATCAGAGAGCCTTTTAGGGGAAAAATATTTAGACCTGATCCCGGGGAAAGAGGAGGGATTCTTAAGAGAGGGCGATACTATCCATAAGACGATCAGTGTGGCTGATTTGGACAGTTTGATTAGCCAGTTGCAAAATGTGGCAGAAGACATAAAGTCCATCAGCGGTTTCTTTAAAGAGACGCTGGGGACCCCTGAGACCCAGAGTTCCATTAACGCGATTATCACGAATCTGAAGAATATGACTGAAAGCCTATCCACCCTGACCGAGAAGGAGAGCGGTGCTATTGATACGATCATCAGAAACCTGGGGGATCTGGTTGTACAGATGCGGAATATCGCAGAGGAGAATAAAGGTCCATTAAAAAATGCCATAACAAATTTAGAGAAGATATCCGGAGATCTGGGCGATATCGCACGGGAGAACAAGACGCCGCTTAGAGACACCATGGCTAATCTGCAGCAATTATCAGGAGACCTGAGGGAAAGCGCCCCAAGGTTGCTGAACAGGGTTGACAGGGTTGTGGAGAAGATAGAGAAGGGTGAGGGGACGGTGGGCAAACTTATGAAAGAAGAGGGGGTGTACGATAAGCTTGATTCTACTCTCGAAGGGATAAATAAATATGTGACAGCAACAGATAGATTCAGACTCAATGTGGGATTCAGGGGGGAATATCTCTTTGATGAAGAGGATACCAAAGGCTACTTTTCTCTGAAGCTGCAACCTAAGGAAGATAAGTACTATCTCCTCGAGATCATTGATGACCCGAAGGGACGGGTCAAGGTGACGGACACAACATTAACAACAACGCCGGGTACAACGGCTGCCACACATGAGATCAAGAGGGAAGATGAGTTGAAATTCAGCATCCTGTTTGCGAGAAAGTTTAATGATATTGTCCTACGCGGAGGACTTATGGAGAGCACCTTTGGTTTTGGCGCGGATTATTACATAAAAGGTGAGCAGCTCAGGGCATCCATAGATGCATGGAATTTTGATAAGGATCCAGATGTAGAAAACCCGCATCTGAAGTTTACCGCGAATTATACAATCTTTAAGAGTCTATTCATCAACGTGGGGGTGGATGATTTTATAAACTCAAAGATCTCAAGTACCTTTGCAGGCGCCGGGTTGTCATTTGATGATGAGGACTTGAAATATATATTGACGAGGTTCCCGATCTCGTTGCCGTAACTGTTTCCACGGTCAAATCCCCCTATATCCCCCTTTTCTAAAGGGGGACAAATGACCTACTCCTTATCTTCCATCAATTTGGCCAGGACAGAGTAGTCCTCGAGCGTTGTCGTATCGCCTACCTTTTCTCTCCCATAGGCAATATCCCTGAGCAGCCGGCGCATGATCTTCCCGCTCCTCGTCTTTGGAAGCGTGTCTGTAAACCGGATATCATCCGGCTTTGCAATGGGCCCAATCTCTTTTGCCACATGTTCTTTCAGCTCCTTCTTGAGCGCCTCTGTGGGATTGTTCCCCATCTCCAGGGTTACGAAGGCGGCAATCGCCTGTCCCTTGATCTCGTCCGGCCTCCCGACCACAGCGGCCTCTGCCACCTTTGGATGGCTGACAAGGGCGCTCTCGATCTCCATGGTGCTCAACCGGTGTCCGGCGACATTCATGACATCGTCCACCCGCCCCATGACCCAGAAATAGCCGTCTTCATCGCGTCTTGAGCCGTCCCCTGTAAAATAGACCCCTTCGATCTCCTGCCAGTACTGTTTCTTGTATCTCTCCGGGTCTCCGTAGATCGTCCGCAGCATGGCCGGCCAGGGCTTCTTTATGACCAGATATCCCCCCTGATTCGGCGGCTGTGATTTCCCGTCTTTGGAGACCACATCCGCGATAATCCCGGGGAATGGCCGTGTGGCCGAACCTGGTTTTGTGGGGATGGCCCCGGGGAGCGGGGTGATCAGGATCATCCCGGTCTCGGTCTGCCACCAGGTATCGACGATGGGGCATCGCTCCCTCCCGATGAACTTGTGATACCAGATCCACGCCTCAGGATTGATCGGTTCTCCGACCGTCCCCAGAAGGCGGAGGCTGCTCAGATCATGTTTCATCGGCCATGCCTCTCCATGTTTGATCAGGGTCCTGATCGCCGTGGGTGCCGTGTAGAAGATGTTGACCTTGTATTTATCCACGATCTGCCAGAACCGGTCCGGCTGGGGATACATTGGCCCCCCTTCATACATCAGGCTCGTGGCCCCATTGGCCAACGGCCCGTAGAGGATGTAGCTGTGTCCTGTGACCCATCCGATATCCGCAGTGCACCAGTAGGTATCTTCGTCCCTGAGATCAAACACCCACTTGGTCGTGATATAGACACCGGTGAGATATCCCCCTGTGGTATGAACCACCCCCTTGGGTTTCCCTGTGGTTCCGCTGGTATAGAGGATGAAGAGGGGATGTTCTGAATCAAGGGGGATCGCATCACATTGATCCGGGACATCCTTCATGAGGTCATGCCACCAGTGATCCCGGTCTGCCTTCATCGGAACAGGATTCCCGGTACGCCTCACAACGACGACATTTTCCACGCCGGGCGTCTTTTCAACGGCCTCGTCTACCTTATCCTTGAGGGTGACCACCTCCCCCCTCCTGTAACCGCCGTCGGCCGTGATGATGAGCCGTGCCCTGGCATCGTTGATGCGGTCTTTGAGGGCCTCGGCGCTGAATCCGCCGAAGATGACGCTATGAACTGCCCCGATCCTGGCGCAGGCCAGCATGGCGATGGGGAGTTCCGGGATCATCGGCATGTATATGGCGACCCGGTCCCCCTTGTTGATCTGGAGAGATTTGAGTACGTTGGCGAACTTAGATACCTCGCGGTGCAGATCCTGGTAGGTCAGTACCCGGGAATCTCCCGGTTCCCCCTCCCAGATGATAGCCGCCTTGTTCTTGCGCCATGTGGTGATATGCCTGTCGAGGCAGTTGTAAGAGATATTGATTTCGCCCCCGACAAACCACTTTGCAAAGGGCGGGGTCCACTTGAGCACCTTCTGCCATTTCTTAAACCAGTGGAGCTCTCCGGCAATCCTCCCCCAGAAACCCTCAGGATCTGTCTCGGCCTCCCTGTAAATCTTTTCGTACTCTTCTTTGCTCCTGATGTGTGCCTTTTCGCTGAACTGTTTGGGCGGGTTAAATATCCGGGTCTCTTTAAGGATGGACATGATATCGGATTCAGGCATAGGACACCTCCCTATAAATCAGTGAATGATGAGCAGTGAATAGTGTTTGATGCCTGATTTTATTACACTGGTGTACAGGGTGTCAATTGGAAAGGAGATGGTATCTGGATTTCACCGCTGTAAGTATGCTAATCTTGCCGTTATGGTGAACAGGATATTTGCCATACTCCTTGCCCTTTCTTTTCTTCTTCCCTCCCTTGTCCTGGGTGAGCCACCGAAGAATGTTGAACTCAGGGCAACGGAAAGCAGGGTTATCATCCTTGAAGACAAGGCATATTTTGATGCCCTGCTGGACAAAATCAATAGGGCGCGATCCAACATTTTAATCAGCATGTATCTATTCAAGACGACCGGTAGAAAGGAAAGCCCTGCTAATAAGATAAAAGAGGCCCTGATTAAGGCTGTAAAAAGGGGGGTCCATGTTAAAGTTCTTCTTGAAGTTGAGAGTGGGCGGTCATCGTCCCTCAATAAAGAGAACAGATATACGGCGGATGGACTTATTAAGGGGGGTGTGAAGGTCTCTTTTGACTCACCGGGTAAGCGGACCCATACAAAGGCCATCGTTGTCGACAACAGGTATACATTTATCGGGAGCCACAATCTTACCTCCAGTGCCCTTGGGTATAACAACGAGCTCTCTTTGATGATTGATTCCGCAGATGTGGCCGGAGAGACGACACGATATATCGAAGAGATTATTGCAAAAAGTTTCATAAAAAGACCTTGACATAGACGATGCAATTGGAGTAGGTTTAAGGCGTTTTGAACAAAACTGTTTAAACGATATTACAGGAAGGGTTCTCATGAAGAGGGGTACACTATCTTTAATTAATTCCATTTTTATTATCGTTTTCTCATCATCCCTATCTTTTGCCGGCGGGAATGACATTAATCTTCAAGCGATGGCCCAGAGCGAATTTGAAGACCTCAGCAAAGAGGTGGGTCTCATTGTGAGCTATGTCCCGCTGGCGCCTGCAGAACCGCTTGGAGTCTTAGGCTTTGATATTGGTATCGAGGTTACCGAGGCCAGGATCAGTTCCGGGGCAACCTTCTGGGAAAAGGCGGTCGCTGACGGCAAGCCGCCGGACTATGTTGTCCTGCCCAAGATACATGTCCAGAAGGGCCTTCCCTTCGGTATTGATCTCGGCGCGATCTATGCCATGGCACCGGGCACCAATATCTCCCTCTACGGTGGAGAGCTCAAGTGGGCCTTCATGAAGGGGAGTATCGTTTCTCCGGCAGCGGCCATTCGCGGGAGCTACACAGCGCTTGCAGGGGTGAATGACCTTGATGCAACCACCTATGGTCTGGATGCCTCAATCAGCAAGGGATTTGGGCCGTTAACCCCTTATGCAGGATTAGGCAATGTCTGGATTAAGACCAAAGAGAATGCAGGCTTGGGTCTCAATGACGTCAGCACCAGCGCGACGAAGCTTTTCATTGGGGCAAAGTTTAAGATCCTGTTACTGGGCATTGTCCTTCAGGCTGACTTCTCAGATACCCAGATGTACAGCGCGAGAGCGAATATCTCTTTTTAAGACGGGCTATAAGAGATAGCTCCAGACCGCCTCACGCGGAAGCATCGGCCTCTCTAAGTATTGACAGATCGTATGCAACACGTCTTCGATAGAAATCTGCTCCATGCAGTTTTCCATGCCCATGTCGCAGTGGGTAACCTTGCAGGGACTGCAGGGAACCTGTTTGGATATGACGACATGTCCTTTTCCCCAGGGTTTCCAGACAGAGGGGTCTGTAGGTCCAAAAAGGGCGATAACAGGGGTACCCATGGCGGCTGCGATGTGCATCGGTCCACTGTCATTTCCAATAAAGAGGGTAGCCTTTCTGACCAGTGCCGCCAGCTCAAGGATTGTGGTCTGACCGGCTAAGGAAAAGACGGGTGTCTTCATCTTAGAGAGGATAGCCCTGACATCTTCCATCTCCCTTCCGCCGCCGGTGATGATGACAGAGAGTCCCAGCTCCCCCTGAAGGATGTCCATTAACGAGGCCCACTTCTTTGCCGGCCAGCGTTTAAACCAGAAACGGGCCCCCGGGTGTATGACCACCAGGTCTTTACCGAAGAGCCGGTGCCTGCGTAACCACAATGCCATGCGCCGGTCTTCTTCCGGACCGGTGTCGAGTTCCAACCGGTCATCTTTACGGATAAGGCCCAGGGTCTTTTCAATTAGCATCAGGTTTCGTTCCACTGTGTGCAGAGGTCCCTTTATGCGGACCTGGCGATTGAAGATCAGCCGCCGGAGACCCCTTGGATAGCGAAGGCCGACGCGTAGAGATGCCCTGCTTAAAAGGGCTAAAAAGGCTGCCCTCTCTCCGCTATCAAAGTCTACAGAGAGATCGTAATTCCCCTTTCGCAGCATCTTTAAGACGCGCCATTCATAGGGAAGCCGTGTATAAAAAGGGGCATTCTCGATTAGCTCACGATCTATGGTCAGGATCTGATTCAGATGAGGATTGTGCCGCAGGACATCTTCTGTCCCCTTATTAACGACCATGGTGATGCGGGCTTCAGGATAGCCCTGCCGGAGGAGACGGATGGCCGGGGTCGTCATGAGGACATCTCCGGCGTAGCGGAGTTTGAACAGCAGGATAGATTTTACCTTTTCTGGATTGATTGCCTGATTCATTGCCTCATTTATTGATTGACTCATTGGATCTTCCTTTTGAGGACCTTTTTTGTGAAGACCTCCAACCGGAGGAGGGGGGCAAAAAAAGATGCCCAGACGCGATCGATGAAAGAGATCTCCGGTTTCAAACCCTCTTTTGTCTTACGAAGGATCAGAAGGGTGTTCACACATTCGACTCTCACATAATGCGGATTCTTTCTCAGAAACCTATCCACGGCGAGGGTCACTCCTCTGACCGATGTATAGTCATGCAAACAGACGATCCCTCCGTCGTTTAGCAACCGGGTCCATCTCAAATCGTCGGTCACATAATGAATTTTGTGCGCCCCGTCGATAAAAATAAAATCGAAAGATTCACGTTTTTGATCTGCCTCCATAAATGCCAGATCACTTTTCATGATACGGAAATCTACCTCCTCAGCAGATACCCCGTTGTCCTGAAGATTCTTTTTGACAGTATTCAGCTGGTTCTGAAAATAAGTCATTGGGTCGACAACTACAAAGGGGGGTCTTTCGTGGTCTTCAAATACCTTCATCATGCTGCAAAGAGTCCCTCCTGCCGCTGTTCCTATCTCGAGATGTTTACCCTGGCATCGTCTCTTCCGGATGATGCCTAACAGTGCTGCCAATTCTTCATTCGTTAATTCAGGGGTTAATGTCCTTGTAAACGGCCGCATCTTATTTTAAGAAATTGCTCAGATTTTTGGTCAACTCCAGGAGTTGTTTTGTCCGGACGGACAAGACCGGTTTTGGATCATCGGCCAATTGATATTGTCCGGTCCGAACCTCTGCCGTCCTTGCATTGTAAATCTCTGTAGAAAGAACCAGTGTGGCACCTGGGTCTATCATCGCAAAGGTATCCCATCCGCTGGAGACGACATAACGGTCTTCTGTCTTTCCCGTGAGCGAATGTCCGTGGGAGTAAAGGGAGGGATCCATCTGACTCCCCATCAATGAAAACATCGTGGGAACGACATCCAGGTGGCTGGTTAATCGGGTTACCTTACCCGGTGTTTCTCCGGGTATATAGAGAATAAAAGGAACTTTAACCTGGAAGGCTGAGAAGGCGCTGGTATGCCCGTAATAACCCGCCTCATAAAATTCCTCCCCATGGTCTCCGGTAATGATGACGACTGTGGAGTCCAGCAGGTCCTCTTCCCTGAGGGCTTCGAGAATCTCATGGACTACCGAGTCGCTGAAGAATACGGCATTACGGTATCTGTTAAAAAGGGGATGATTCTTATCCACGTGGGTATGGGCCTTTCTGACCTCAAAATAATTAATCATGGGTAAACCCCCGGCTCTGCCGGGGGACTCCCAGAGTTTGACATTTACGGGAATATATGAAAGCCTCCAAAGCCGTGAACCGCTCAAAGTTTACGGCAAAGGAGGCTTTCGATGGAAGATTTACAAAG